>NZ_JH815206.1:110199-410199 GCF_000296465.1 Barnesiella intestinihominis YIT 11860 | reverse complement strand
AATCCCGTACAATACGTCGCCGGCATAAAGAACCGCACGAGGTCTATATAAAACATCACTGCGAGGAAGATGAAAAACCCGAATATGATGAAATACTTCATCGCATCCGAATACGACTTTTTATTTCCGTCGCCGGCATCTTTACTTCGGGCAAAAATGAATGGTTCGTATGCAAAACGAAAAGCCTGTGTAAACATCACCATCACGATCGCTATTTTATAAACCGCACCGTATATGCCGAGTTCCGACATGGCATCCGGGCGATTGCTTGCCAGTTGAGGATAAAACATCTTGTCGAAGGTTTGGTTCATAATACCGGCGATCCCCAAAATTAATAATGGAAAAGAATATTTCAACATGCGTGACAACAAATGCCGGTCGAACCGATAACGTATCCCGAAAATCTCTGGGAACAAAACCAACAATACAACTCCCGAACTGATGACATTCGAGACCAATATATATCCCACCAAAAAATCGGGGTCGAAAAACCAAGAAATCCACTCGGGGTGAATACCATACAGCCACGGACAAAGCAGAATGAAAAACAAATTCAATGCTATGTTCAGGAATATCGAAAACAATTTGATCGAAGCGAACCGTATCGGACGACGCCGATAACGCAAGTAAGCGAACGGCAACGCCGTAAAAGCATCGACGGCTATAATGGCCGCCATCATCAACACATAATCCTCATGCTCGGGATACCCCAACAACCTCGACAGAGGTGTTATAAACACCCACACAAGAACAAAAAACAACGTCGATGTAGTCGCCAGCGAAATAAGCCCGGTAGTATAGACCCTCTGCGGCTCTTTCTCCTCCTTATCGTTGGCAAACCGGAAAAAACCGGTCTCCATGCCATAAGTCAGGATAATCAACAAAAGAGCCATATACGCATACAGATTGGTCACGATGCCATACTCGGCAGTCGTTTTCAATACATTGATATAAAGAAAAACGAAACACCAGTTCAAGAACCGCCCCAATATACTACTTAAACCATATATGGCGGTATCTTTCGCCAAACTCTTCATGCCGGCCATACGTCTCTGCTTATACGTGATTAAAACAATGTACCCTGCTCCGAAATCCGTCGCCGATTCAAATGGGTATAAGCCAAATCGGTCACCTCGCGTCCCCGGGGCGTACGCTTGATAAATCCCTCTTTAATCAAATACGGTTCATATACCTCCTCCAACGTTCCGGGATCCTCGCCCAAAGCCGTCGCAATAGTCGTCAACCCTACGGGGCCGCCTTTGAATTTATCGATAATGACCGAAAGTATCTTATTGTCGATCTCGTCGAGCCCGTATTTATCGATGTTCAACGCTTCCAAAGAATACCGTGCTATCTCCAAATCGATACTCCCCGACCCTTTCACTTGGGCAAAATCACGAACACGACGCAACAAGGCATTCCCGATACGAGGCGTTCCACGACTGCGCATTGCGATCTCGGTAGCCGCCTCATGCGTACAAGGCACACACAACAGCTTGGCCGACCGCTCTATAATATGAGTCAATACGGCATGATCGTAATATTCCAAATGACAGTTTATCCCGAATCGGGCACGCAACGGACTCGTCAATAACCCGCTTCGGGTAGTCGCACCCACCAGCGTAAAAGGATTCAATTCTATCTGTATGGAACGCGCGCTCGGCCCTTTGTCGATCATAATATCGATACGGAAATCTTCCATCGCCGAGTAAAGATATTCCTCCACTACCGGACTCAGACGATGAATCTCATCGATAAACAACACATCGTTTTCCTCCAACGAAGTCAACAATCCAGCTAAATCACCGGGCTTGTCGAGTACCGGTCCCGACGTTATTTTGAAACCCACCCCCAACTCGTTAGCCACGATATTGGCGAGTGTGGTCTTCCCCAATCCGGGAGGGCCATGCAACAATACATGATCGAGCGGCTCTTGGCGCATCCGCGCCGCCATGACGAAAACCCGTAGGTTCTCTATAATTTTCTCCTGTCCGTTAAAATCGTCGAATGCCAACGGACGCAGAGCTTTCTCGAACTCACGCTCGGTATCCGAAATTTTTTGCTCTCTTATGTCGAATCGATTATTTTCCACAGGCTCTTGCGTTCACCGTATTTCGACGACAAACTTAACAATTTATTTTGTGATTACGAGAAGCCGATTGGAGTTTTTTAGGGCTATGCACGAGAACAGAGCTCTAAATATTCCTATTTATTTCAAGGAATGGGAACTTTCACGTCGGCGTTTCAAAGTCTCTTTTCGCTCTATCTTGGTCCAAAACTCCCTATGCGCTCGCAAAGCCTCCTCTATGGAAGTAACCTCGTCCCACCCTCGTAAACGAGCATACACCCCTACGACATATCGCACGACCGACTCGTCCCGACAAAATCGGTTGAAATTGGCTAAGCACATTTTCGGAGTCATCGGTATAAACCGCATACGGTTCAGGTCGATAATAGAAAACACGATACCCTCCTCCTGCTTGTCGAACAAAATATTTCCGGCAGAATAGTCCAAATGTAAGACCCCTTTTTTATGCAAACCTACCGTAAAAGCGGCGAACGCTTCCAGAATATCCTCACGTCCGGCAATACCGCCCTCCTCGAATTCTCGCATCATACGAGGATAAGAACAATTTTCCGACACAAAAAAAGAATGCTGCAAAAGTCCCCCGCTTTTTAGTTCGATATAAGCGACCGGGGCAGGGGTTTCTATTCCCATAGACCGCAATTTCAACGCATACTCATAAGCCCGGGAAGCCTTGCTGGGACGGAAAAAAGTATAAGCGATTCTATTGATAAACAACGGCACTTTATAATTCTTCACCACATACCACTGCCCCTCATAAGAAAACTTGCGAAGCTCGTTTCTAGCTTTATAAATGCAATCACCCAACGTAGGAAATGAAATCGGCAGTTTCTGTACGAAATTTCGCAGCTGACAATATGATGGATTCAGAACAAGTTTCATTTTCTGGTCATCGGGTCTTGAATAATATGATGATAAAAATACGCTTTTTCAACGATGTAAGAAAAATGTATTCAACCTATTTCTCTTTTATTAGAGTTTCTAAACTTTTCACGCGATCGACAATAGTTTCCGGGGCTATCTCCAAACATGCATAATCCTTTCGATAACAAGGCTTATTGCCGAATACAGAACAAGGACGACAATCCAGTGGCAACTCAACCACACCGCTATCCGACTGTCGCCAACCTAAGAAGCCGCAATACGGGTGCGTAGCTCCCCAAACCGAAACGACCGGAACCGCCACCAACGATGCCAAATGCATATTGGCCGAATCCATCGAAATCATCACGTCGAGACGGCTCATCAAAGACAGCTCGACCGCAAAGCCATAACGCTTGTCCGCCAAAGAAATCACCCCCGAATAACGCTCACGCCATAAGGACAAAATCTCCCGTTCCCGATCGCCCGCTCCAAACAAAAAAATCTTTACCCGGCTTTCCTCCGATAACTCCGAAACGACCTTTTCCATACGGTCGAGCGGGTAAATCTTACCTTTATGCTTGGCGAACGGAGCCACTCCTATCCAACGCTCTCCGGAAGATTTCGGGAGCGTCAACTCCGAATACAATCCTTCGTCGCCCACACCCTCATTATACAAAGAGACGAAGTTAGGAACAAAACTAAACCCGAGCGAAACAAAAACCTCGCCGTACCGTTCGAAAGAGGAACGAAGCGGACGCAACACTTTCGCCCTGCGAGACGTTAATTCCTGTTTTTCTTTCCGTCCTTTATCGATTACGGCAACACGAATCCCCCATAATTTGAAAAAAAAGCGCAACACCTTCGTTCGCAACACATCATGCAAATCCGCTACGGCATCGATGGACAACCGACGAACCTCCCGAGCCAGATGATAAAGCCCGACAAAGCCCTTGTGCCTTCCCTTGACATCGGCGACGACAACCTGTAAATTTCTCGGAGCGTTTATGAACAACTGTGAAGCCACTTTTTGAGTAAGCATCACGAATGTGGTTTCAGGATAAGCCCGGCATACGGAATAAACCACGGGAATAGTCATCGCGACATCGCCCAATGCCGACAAACGTATAATCAGTACTTTGCGATAAGGCATAAAAAGTGTATTACTTTTTATATAAAACCGGATTCAATGCCGGATCGTTATACATCTTCATCTGCTTGTAAACCTTCATATATTTCTTGCCAGACTCTATTTCATCGAGCAACTGGGTGATCGCCATAGACAAATCGGCTCGTTGCTCCAATAAAATTCTCAGCTTTTCCCGGCATTTGGCGATATGCTCGGGAGAGGCATCCTTACGCTCTACCTCTTGTTGCATATGATAGATTTTAACGGCAAGAATCGACAGACGGTCTATGGCCCAAGCCGGACTTTCCGTATTGATGGTTGCATCCGCTTTTACCTCGACGTTGGCATACTTTTGTAAAAAATAATCATCGATCATTTCCACCAAATCGGTACGCTCCTGATTCGACTTATCGATCCTTCGCTTGATAGCTAAGGCCTCTTCGGGATCTATCTCGGGATTGCGAATAATATCCTCCAAATGCCACTGAACCACATCGATCCAATTTTTCAGACACAGATAATATTCTATACTCCCTTCCGAATAAGGATTTTCCAACGGGGTATCGACTTGGTCGAACCGATGATAATATTGTGTTGTATTCCAAAAAATACGATTACACGTTTCAGCGAAATTCATAACTTATTGCTTTAACGAATATGACTTCTTTATCACAAAAACAATTCCCGCACAGCAACCAGCGACTTCACTTCTGCCGGGCACGGCCTATTTTTGTTTCATGCAACAAACATAACAATAGTTTTACGAACTTCCGCTATTTTCCTCACATAAAAATAGCTTTTCGCTTCTTTACCCTAAAAAATTACTATTTTTGTTTATCAAAAAAACATAGCGATGAACACGATTCCATATATTATAGCAGACAACAAAATACCCTACCTGAAAGGGATTCTCGAACCTTACGTGCGAATCGATTACCTATCCCCCGAACGGATAAATGCACAAACGGTACAAGATGCCGATATACTTCTAATCCGCACCCGGACAAAATGTAATCGGGAACTGCTCGACCGAAGTCGCTGCCGATACATAGCGACGGCGACCATAGGCTACGACCATATCGATACGCTCTACTGTAAAGAAAAAGGCATCTCTTGGCAAAACGCGCCCGGTTGTAATGCATCTTCTGTCGGGCAATACGTATTGTCATCACTGCTGGCTTGGAGCAAAAGCACCAGAAAAAACCTGCAAGACTGCACCATAGGCATCGTAGGAGTAGGTCACGTGGGCAAAATAGTCGCCCGATACGGCAAATTATTGGGAATGCAGGTTCTGCTCAACGATCCCCCCCGACAAGAAGCCGAAAGCGAAACCGATTTTGTTTCTCTCGAAAAAATTTGTCGGGAGGCCGACATCGTCACATTTCACACCCCTCTGACACATGAAGGAAAATACCCGACATATCATTTGGCCGACACCGACTTTTTCAACGCCCTTGAAAAAACGCCCCTCATCATCAATACGGCGCGAGGAGAAATAATAAATACCGAAGCATTGAAACGAGCGTTGAAACAAAAAAAAATATCGTCGGTTATCCTTGATTGCTGGGAAAACGAGCCGAACATAGATAAAGAATTATTGGAACAAGCCTTCATTGCCACCCCCCATATCGCTGGATATTCTGCCGACGGTAAATCGGAGGCGACACGCATGATTGTACAGTCGGTCGGGAAATGGATAAAAACCGCTATCCCCACCCAAAATATCGTACCACCCGCACCGGTACGGGAAATTATCGACCTCTCCGGGGCTACCAATCCTCTGCAACAAGCCGTATGGGAATCCTACAACCCTTTCGACGATGACCTCAGATTGAGAAAATCCCCCGAAACATTCGAGATGCAACGAGGCCTGTACCCTCTAAGGCGAGAGTTTCCGGCTTATTATATAAAAGGTATTCCCCCGATCGGGTCTCCCATTTTAGAAAATTTAGGATTTCACCTCGTATAAATATACACATTTTATACTTGTATAGAAAAGAAAAATGAATAAATAGCTCGATAAAAAATGACCCTTTTTAACCCCTTCTCACATATAAAAACACGTATTTTTTGCACACAAAACCTATAAATGTGCAAAAAACGAGTAATTTATAAGAGAAAATTTTTTTTGTTCGGAGAAAAATATATTCCTTTGCACTGCAAAAAATAAGAACGTTAATTTATTTATTAATTAAAATTTAAAAATTATGTCTGACGTAGCATCAACAGTAAAAGAAATTATCGTAGAAAAATTAGGTGTTAAAGAATCAGAAGTAACTCCCGAAGCAAACTTTACGAATGACCTCGGTGCAGATTCTTTGGACACTGTCGAAATGATCATGGAATTTGAAACCAAATTCGATATCAAAATCGCTGATGATCAAGCAGAAAAAATTACAACTGTAGGTGAAGCTATCGCTCACATCGAAAAAGCTATCGCAGAGAAATAATTTATGGAGCTTAAAAGAGTCGTAGTAACAGGTCTTGGTGCAATCACTCCGTTGGGAAATGATGTTCCCTCTACATGGGCTGCCCTTTTAGAAGGAGTAAGCGGAGCAGGGCCTATTACGCTTTTCGATGCATCTGAATTCAAAACTCAATTTGCTTGTCAGGTCAAGGACTTCGATCCGTTGAAATACTTCAACGCAAAGGAAGTGCGCAAACTCGATCGTTATACCCAATTTGCTCTCGCAGCGACCCAAGAAGGTATCGCAGATTCGGGATTAGACCTCGAAACCGTCAATAAAGATCGTGCCGGCGTTATCTTCTCGGCAGGTATCGGCGGAATCAGCACGTTTGAGCAAGAAGTCGGGAATTATGCCGTCGCTCCCGAAAAAGGGCCTCGGTTCAACCCGTTCTTTATCCCGAAAATGATTGCAGACATCGCCGCAGGACAAATATCCATGATATACGGTTTCCGGGGACCCAACTTCGGTATCGTATCGGCATGTGCATCTTCTACCCACGCCCTCATCGACGCATATAACTATATACGTTTGGGCAAAGCCGATTTCATCGTATCGGGTGGAGCCGAAGCTGCGATCACCGTATCGGGTGTCGGAGGATTCAATGCCATGCACGCACTCTCCACAAGAAATGATTCGCCGGAAACAGCGTCACGTCCGTTCAGCGCTTCGCGCGACGGATTCGTTATGGGCGAAGGAAGTGCCTGCCTCATTCTTGAAGAATTGGAACACGCATTGGCCCGCGGGGCTAAAATCTATGCCGAAATCGTAGGAGGCGGACTCTCTGCCGATGCCTACCACTTGACGGCTACTCACCCCGAAGGTTTAGGTGCTAAATTGGTGATGCAAAACGCTCTCGACGATGCTCACATGGCTCCCGAAGAGATCGATTACATCAACGTTCACGGTACATCTACACCCGTAGGTGATAAATCGGAAGCCAAAGCGATTTTGGAAGTTTTCGGAGATCACGCATACGACCTCAACATCAGTTCTACGAAATCGATGACCGGGCACTTGCTCGGTGCGACTGGTGCATTGGAAGCCCTCATCTGTGTGAAATCTATCGATGACAGCATCGTACCCCCCACTATCAACCATGCCGAGGGAGACGATGATCCCGAAATCGACAGCAAATTGAATTTCACATTCAATAAAGCGCAAAAACGCGAAGTAAATGCAGCGCTGTCCAACACCTTTGGTTTCGGTGGCCACAATGCAAGTATAATCGTAAAAAAATTCACGAAGTAAAAACGTGTTCAGAACGATTTATAACCGTATAAGGCTCCTTATGCTGCGACATAAGGAGCCTTATGTTCTTTATCGTAAACTGTTAGGTTTTTATCCTACCGACATACATCTGTATGAACAAGCCTGTTTGCATCGTTCTTCCTCGATATGCGAACAAGGTCGGCGCATTAACAACGAACGACTCGAATTTTTGGGCGATGCAATTCTCGATGCCATCGTCGCCGATATATTGTTCCACAAGTTCAAGACGAGCAAAGAAGGGTTTCTCACCAACACGCGGGCAAAAATAGTTAAACGCGAATCACTCAACGAAATCGCCGTGAAATTAGGTCTCGATAATTTCATCACCTATTCCATGCGCACCAGTTCGCACAACAACTACATGTTCGGCAATGCCTTCGAAGCCCTCATCGGAGCCATTTATTTGGATAAAGGATACCGATACTGCAAGAAATTCGTCGAGACCCGTATCATCGACCCATATATCGATCTCGAAAAAATCTCGAAAGAAGAATTCAATTTCAAGTCCCGACTCATCGAATGGGGACAAAAACACAAAGTCGATATAGAATTTGCACTGATCGAGACCATCGTCGACCAAGACAACAACCCCGTATTCCAATCGCAAGCCCTGCTCGGAGGTATATCCGGTGGGATAGGAATAGGATACTCCAAAAAAGAATCGCAGCAAAATGCAGCACGCATAGCGCTCAACCGAATCCGCAGAGACAAAAACTATCAGCAATCGGTATTAGCCACTCAGGAGAATGGGAATAACACGATCGTAACATAAAAATCATAGACAAAACAATGGGAATCACGGGAGAAATATCTATTTTTGCCACTTATTGAAAACGTTCGTCAAATGAATCCTACAAAGTTGATACGTTCGATATTTGCAAAACGTCTCTCTCAAATAGACCGTTATGCCGATTACGGCGACATCATACAGCAAAAAACACTGCTCGACCTGCTTCAAAAAGCAAAAAACACCGAATTTGGAACAAAATTCAAATTCAACGACATATCCTCCTATAAAAGTTTTGCCGAAAACATTCCCATCAATGGATATGAAGAATTAAAGCCCTACATCGAACGAACGATGAGCGGGGAACAAAATATCTTATGGCCCACACCGATACGGCATTTTGCAAAATCATCGGGAACGACCAACGATAAAAGCAAATTCATTCCCGTCAGTGCCGAATCCCTCAGATACTGCCATTATCAAGGAGGCAGCGATTGTGTAGCCCTATACCTCAGAGAAAATCCCCAAAGCCGTTTCTTTTCGGGAAAAGGCCTGATACTCGGAGGAAGCCGGGCACAAAACCCTTTTGGCAAAGCCTATTGCGGAGACCTATCGGCAATACTCATTCAAAATATCAATCCGCTCATCAACCTGATAAGAGTCCCGTCGAAAAAAATAGCGCTCATGAGCGAATGGGACACCAAGCTCGAAGCCATCGCCGAGAGCACGATCGATCGGGATATCACCAATCTGTCGGGAGTACCCTCGTGGTTTCTAGTCCTCATCAAACACATCTTAAAAAAAACAGGTCGGCAGAACCTCACGGAAGTATGGCCCAACCTCGAAGTTTTTTTCCACGGAGGAATCAGTTTCGCACCCTATCGCGAACAATACCGGGAGCTCATCTCCAACCCCGACATGCACTACGTCGAGACCTATAACGCTTCCGAAGGATTCTTCGCCGTACAAAACGACCTATCGGTTGCCGGTATGCTACTCCTCATCGACTTAGGCATCTTTTATGAATTTATCCCGCTGGGAAAAAGCAACGAACACGCCGTTCCGCTGTGGGAGGTAGAAGCCGGGCGCAACTACGAGATGGTCATCACCTCTAACGGAGGCCTATGGAGATATCGCATGGGAGACACCGTAAAAATACTCTCCACGAATCCGTTAAAGATAAGCATTTCGGGACGCACCAAACACTATATCAATGCCTTCGGAGAAGAACTCATGGTCGATAACGCAGAACAGGCAATCGCCCGCACCTGCGCACAGACAGGAGCCAGCGTACTCAACTACACAGCCGCTCCCGTATATATGACCGACCACAGCAAAGGACGCCATCAATGGCTCATCGAGTTCGGCGAACTCCCCGTTCCGGTCGAAATATTTGCAGAAAAGCTCGACACGAACCTCCAAAATTTAAATTCCGACTACGAAGCCAAACGATTTAAAAGTATCGCACTCGAATGCCTCGAAATCATTCCCGCCAAAACAGGGATATTCGATGCTTGGTTACGTGACCACAACAAACTCGGCGGACAGCACAAAATCCCCCGGCTATACAATCGACGCGACATCATAGAAGAAATACTCCGGTATAACCGGTAATCCTTAATATCCGGCTTCTCAATTAAACAGAAAAACAGGGCTGCCCGACTGAATTCACATAAGAGGAAATTCCCCGCCTCCCTTGCCGCGTCCCGTAGCATTACGGGGTGTTTCCGTAGGGAAATATAGGGGGGGGTGAAAGACAAACACGATACATCGTAAGGTATTAACCTCCTCCCCTGTGTTTTGCAACGCAAATATAGGGGAGGTGTCCGCAGGACGGAGGGGTTAAAAATACCCACAGCAAAGGAAACGAATTAAGGTGTCACCCTCTCCCCCTGCCGTGCCCCGTAGCATTACGGGGTGTTTCCGTAAGGAAATATAGGGAAGAAAGACAAACACGATACATCGTAAGGTATTAACCTCCTCCCCTGTGTTTTGCAATACAAAATATAGGGGAGGTGTCCGCAGGACGGAGGGGTTAAAAAATACCCACAGCAAAGGAAACGAATTAAGGTGTCACCCTCTCCCCCTGCCGTGCCCCGTAGCATTACGGGGCGTTTCCGTAAGGAAATATAGGGAAATCGGAGGGGTTAAAAACTAGAAAGAAGAAACAATATAAGAATTTGGCACGACAACAACATCTGGTTCCAATTCTCAAAAATCACTCCTAAAATAATCCCCGCGAATCATCAAGTCCGATATTCGCCACGACTGCTTCATTCTTTCTATCGCCTCGGGACAAATACCGGTTGTATCCCCGGCAATCGTCAAATTCCAAATAGCCGCGACACCTAGATGAGACGGGTCTAGAATACTCTGCCCCATACCTTTCCAGCCATAATCGTCCAGTCCGGTCAAATCCAATAATGTCGAATAAATATCTACTTGCCCCATAACTTTCTCGTACCGCATGCCCACCGGCGAATTAATCACGATAAAAGGAGTATATTCAAACGGAGAGACAAGTCCACCACCCTCTTTTGTTTCACACAACGACTGCCGCAAATAAGCCAATCCCTCATGGTCGCCCGTCACGACAATCATCGTCTCGTCGAACAACCCCTCCTCCTGCAATCGTTCGATAAACTTCCCTATTGCATAATCTGTGTAATTGGCAGCCGTCAGGTAATTGTTCAGCACCTCGGGCATTCCCGGAGAAAAAGAAATCCGTTTGTACTCATCGGGAATAATAAATGGCCCATGTCCCGAATAAGTAACCAATTGAAAAAAACAACGAGAACTATCACCGCTTCCGGCTATCTCCTCGGCTATTTTCTCGGCACACTGTTGCAAAAACGGATAATCGCCCACCCTTTTCTTCACTCCCATTCGCTCTTCTTTCGTGAAGGACTTCTCATCATACAATCGGTCGAATCCGAAAGCCATAGCCACACCCTGCTGGTTCCACACGATTCGTTTGTCCGAGGTCATACCTACCATGCGACCTTTTTCCCCACAGGCCTGTTTCAAAGCCTTCGCCAGCGAAGGATACCTATGATTCGGGAAACGAATACTGTATGCACCGTTCGCTATCGGTAGCAACCCCGTATTCACCAACAACTGTGCATCGATGGAGCGTCCGCCGCGAACTTGCGTCTGTACCCGGGGAGCATACAACGTACATGAATCTTTCAACCAGCGGTTCAAATAAGGAGTCACCTCCTTTCCCTCTACATTCCGTTCCAGCATCCACCCCTCGAACGACTCGGCGAGAATCACCACGCAATGCTTCCTGTGTTCCACCCCGGAAACCGGATACGATCTCGATGTGGCCGAGAGCCACCGTTCTATCTCACTGTGAATCTCCGGCGTAATAGACATGCTCTCCTTGACGAACTCATAGCACAAAGTCCCGAACACCGTGAACGTCGGTGTGGCACAAGTATTCCGTTTCTCATACGATCGTTGGAATCCTCCTCGGGCAAACGTCAATCCCACCGTCGCTACGACACAAATCAAGAAGCCCGCTGCAAACCATACGGCCCGACGTTTCGTTTCCGACCGACTCGACCGCAAATCCCCGTATCGGGAAGTATAAAACAACAATCCCAAAGTCATCGCAAAGAACAACCCGTCGCACCATCGAACCGATGCATACACGCTACCCATGAAATCAGCCAAATTACCCGCAAGGAAATAACTGTTCCACGGTATCGCCGTATAATATGTCCGCCAATACATCAAATTGGCAACCAACAAAATATCCAATAAAAAACACACGATACCGGCATACCACCTCGATCGAAAAAACACCGTGGGGAAAGCGAGCAACAAGGCGATAGCACCCTTAATCAGATAAGACTCCGGCTGGCTGAACGACTGAAAAGTCGTGTCCGAACTCCATATAACATCAAACAAAATAAATTTCAAGAAAATACAAACGGCCAGTGCGACCGGCAAACTCCACCTTTTCATAAATATTCTTTACATTTTGGTCGATACATCGGCATCCCTTTTTGAATGGGATGCCGACTAAAAATATAAATTCGCAATACATTTCATCTCCTACGGATACACATAACCCGCATTTCCTTCATATACATAATCTCCCTTTTTATTTCCTTGCCACACGATCGTTACATAATGATCGCATCGGCGCCCATTATAATACATATACAAGGGAACGGTTCCCGGCTCCTGTTTCTCATAAATATATGCCGTGATGCCTTCGAGCACATAGTCGCCCTTCTTCTCCCCTTGGTAAACCGGAGTACAATAATGATTTACACACTTTTTATTATAATACAGATATAATGGTATCGTTCCCGGTTCCGGGCCTAAATATACATAACCGATTACACCTTGGTATTCCCAAAGACCATTTGCTAAACCTTGCCATACCGAAGTCGCATAATGATCCATTTTGTTAGCACGAAAATACTCATACAACGGGAACAGCTGTTTGAGTCGTTTGGACTCGATATAATTCGCTACCGCTTCTTTAAGTGCAGCTTTCACAGTCGGGTCTGCCGCCAATTCATAAATGGGAATTAATCGGGGCAATTCCACGTCGATAAGCCCGGCATTATCGGCATTGACCGTTCTCTGCCAGTCCGCAACAGAGCCAAATCGAGGTTGCTCCTTTATAGGGTCGAAAGTTTCCAGCAGCGCATCTGTGCCACCGGTGACATTGATCGTAGCGAGCTGCCGGGAATTATTCACCGCCAAACTGGTATTGACTTGATATTCGTTCCCGATGGAAAACAAATTGAGAACATCGACCTTGAATCCCGCTTTCGTAATCGCCTCGACATTCTCCTTGCCGGCATACGTCTTATACAAGAAACTCACGCGTCCGCCCATACGAATATCGGCCAGCACATGAGTGCCGTAAAAATCTACAATATCTTCGGCAGGCAGTTCGGCGAGATCTTCTCGGAACGTATCGCTCAGATAGTTTTGTAGCCGCTCGACCGCCGCCCTTATATAACATCTTTTCAAAGAATAATAATGGTCGCATCCGGCAAAAGAATATTCCGACGAATACGATGTATTTTTTTGATAATTACCGGTTATTGTCAAACTGAATAAAGCCTTTTTCGCATCGACTCCGGTGTCCACATTGTCTCCCACACGTTTCAAATACTCCTCGGCAGTAGTGCCATAATAATATTCTGTCTCTTGCGATGTCGAAGAATCGAGAACTATGCGGTCGAAATTTTCCGCCTCGAACCGGTCTATATCAATAACAGGCAGGGTAACCCCTTTCCCATGACTCATATAATTGCCGGTAACATCATATCCCCACCCCAACACACCATATTTAGGATGAGCCGCCACACGTGTGACAAGAGGCGCAGTCCCTTCTGTATTAAACTCTTCCGGCAAAGTTTCCAGTTCAGAATTACAGGAAAAAAGAAGTGAGCACACTCCGATTGCGTAAATAAAATTTCTCATAGTTTATGATATTTTGGTTAATTAATACTACAAAGATATAATTACATCGGATAGAAATACAAATTTTTCTATAAATATTTTACAACCCAATAAAAAAAATACCTGTTAAAGAAAAACAGGTATTTTACTTGCCCACAAAAATTATATTTATTTAAAACTCGACCTCTTCAAATGGAATATTATTTAATTTCGCCGCTCTTTTGGCAAAACCACTTTTGTACATTTTACCGGTTATCAACAAATATATTTTCTTGGCGTGAGAAAGAACGAAAAAATCGAGAAAAGTCTTCATATGTACTTGAATATCTTGTTGAGAAGTACTATCCATGTGACCGACTTTTCCCGGTAACAAATATACAAAATCCAATTTTGATACTTCTTTTAAAAAACTGCCACTATCGGCAGTAACGAGAATCTTTTTCGAATCGGGATTAGTTTTTCTTAAAAGTTCTATCTGACAAATACAGCTATTTATCAGTTCTCGTTGTTCTTCTGGCGAATAAACAATCTTACCATCAACAGAGTCTCCGAGAAGGTTTTGAAATCGAAAACTTAATGCAATAAAATTCTGACCTAAAATCTGTAAATTTTCATCAATCCAAGACTGTAATATAGGGGCAGGCTTAAACAACTTATTAAACAACAAGCCAAAACGATCGTCGGCATAATACATATTGGTATATATATGAATCTGCCGAAAATCTCGACCTAAATATTTCTCTGCCATTTTACGTTGAAATCGACAATCAGCCTCTGGATAACGGCTGTTGGAATCAATATAAACCGGAGTAGAAAATGTTGGATTATACGAAATTTCACCAGCTCCTATCCTCCAATCGTATTCATTAGGAAGTAATAAATCTTCTAGATTGAATGGGCTTGTAAAATGAATACGAAAATCGACTCTATGATTTAAGCAATATTCATACGTCGAAACGATTCCCCGTAGCCTATCGGCCAATCCTCCATGACTTTTCCTTCCATCGGCCATAAAAACAATCATTTTATTCGTATTTTTCCCGACAGGAAACGCCTCCTTGTAATATGGCAATAAATGTCTGCGTACTTTACGACGAAGACGATATTCTCTATAAAATAAATTATTCAAATTACATTTGACAAAATCTTTTATTCTCATGCGGTTCCAAAAATTACATGTCCTGACAAATAAATCTTAACAAAAACTCATTAAGACTGTAAAAATATAAATAGTTTCTCGGAATCCAACACAAAAGCAACATTTAATAAAACACAATAAATCAATCTGAAAAGAAAATTTTATGGATTTCAAGAAGATACAACAGATATTCACAGCGCATTCACAGTAATGAATACAGAGTTGAGCTTAACCCTCCTCCCTGCCGTGTCCCGTAGCATTGCGGGGTGTTTCCACAAAGAAATATAGTGAGGAGAAAGACAAACACGATACATCGTAAGGTATTAACCTCCTCCCTGCCGTGTCCCGTAGTATTACGGGGTGTTTTGCATAGCAAAATATAGGGGAGGTGTCACAAGTGACGGAGGGGTTAAAAAATACCCGCAGCAAAGGAAACAGATTAAGGCATTACCCTCTCTCCCCGCCATGTCCCGTAGCATTGCGGGGTGTTTCCACAAGGAAATATAGTGGGGAGAAAGACAAACACGATACATCGTAAGGTATTAACCTCCTCCCTGCCGTGTCCCGTAGTATTACGGGGTGTTTTGCATAGCAAAATATAGGGGAGGTGTCACAAGTGACGGAGGGGTTAAAAAATATCCGCAGTAAAGAAAACGGATTAAGGCATTACCCTCTCCCCCTGCCGTGCCCCGTAGCATTACGGGGTGTGGCCGTAAGGAAATATAGTGGGGAGAAAGACAAACACGATACATCGTAAGGTATTAACCTCCTCCTCTGTGTTTTGCATAGCAAAATATAGGGGAGGTGTCACAAGTGACGGAGGGGTTAAAAAATATCCGCAGTAAAGAAAACGGATTAAGGCATTACCCTCTCCCCCTGCCGTGCCCCGTAGCATTACGGGGTGTGGCCGTAAGGAAATATAGTGGGGAGAAAGACAAACACGATACATCGTAAGGTATTAACCTCCTCCTCTGTGTTTTGCATAGCAAAATATAGGGGAGGTGTCCGCAAGTGACGGAGGGGTTAAAAAATATCCGCAGTAAAGAAAACGGATTAAGGCATTACCCTCTCCCCCTGCCCTGTCCCGTAGCATTGCGGGGTGTTGCCGTAAGGGAATATAGGAGGAGTGTCCGCAGGACGAGGGGGTTGAATATACGAAAAGGAAATACAAAGACTTTTTCATAAAATAATATTAAAATATTTATCTTTGTCTCCAACACACATAAGAAATACAATGGATAACATTTTTTATAGCATACGCAACGGCAAGAATCCCAAATACAGCTATTATTTGAAATCCTATTTTCTCAGGCTACTACCTTTGAAAGCGATTTGTCGAAAAAGGCTGAATAAGATTCTCGCACAAGTCGATACCCGATCCGATAAAAATTACATAAACGACCGGGTGAACTATTACAATCGGCTCATTGAACCGGTAAAACTACCCGAAGGCTCTCCCCACCTGAACGAACTCAAATTGCAAAAGAAAGGGAAAGTCTATTACTTCGATTCATTCGAATACCTCCGGTACTTCCCCGAAAACCTGCAATGGAACTACTGTTTCGGCGATATCAATTTCATGCCCGATACCCCTTCCATTGTTAAGAGCAGGCCCATTCACAATCAATCGGCAAATGCCATACTATTGAATTTGAACAAAGTGAGACATTTCATCTTCGTCAAGGACAAAATACCGTTCGAAAAGAAAATGGACAAAGTCATTTTCCGAGGAAAAGTCAACGAAGGGAAAACCAAACGCATTGCCTTTTTTAATAAATACTTCGGCAATCCCCTCTACGACTTGGGCGACACCAGTCGCAACGGCAATCCCGCTTGGCGTACCGGTAAGAAAACCATCGCCGAACATCTGCGGTACAAATTTATCCTCGCCCTCGAAGGGAACGATGTCGCCAGCAACCTCAAATGGGTCATGTCCTCCAACTCCGTAGCCGTCATGCCCCGACCCGAATTCGAAACTTGGTTCATGGAGGGACGACTTATTCCCAACTACCACTATATCGAAATCAAACCCGATTTCTCGGACCTCGAAGAGCGTATCGCCTACTATACCGCCCACCCCGACGAAGCCATCGAAATATCCCGCCACGCCAACGAATACGTCAGCCAATTCTTCGACAAGAAACGAGAAAAACTCATTTCGCTTCTCGTCCTGCAAAAATACTTCCGCAAGACCGGACAGTTGGAACAATGAAAGCCATGATTCACAAATGATAATCGGCACTTTTTGTATCTTTACATTCGATAGTTTATAAACGACAATTACCCAAAAAATGGAAATAGAAAAATTACAATCCTTATCAGACGAAATTTTAGACGAACTGTTGATCGTATGGGAAAAGTCGGTACGCAGTTCCCATCATTTTTTAAAAGAAGAAGATATAGAATACTTCAAACCTTTAATAAGAAACCAATATTTCCCGGCTGTCAAACTGTTTGTAATACGCAATGAGAACGGGCGGATTGCCGCATTTATGGGATTAAGCGACGACATGCTGGAAATGTTGTTCGTACTGCCCGAAGAACAAGGACACGGTTACGGCAAAGCATTCGTGGATTATGCCATCGACAAATGCAATATCTACAAAGTAGATGTAAACGAAGATAACGAACAGGCTTACAAATTTTATTTGCACATGGGTTACGAGGTTATAGGACGAGATGAATTGGATCCTTCTGGCAAACCGTTCCCTATCCTGCATTTACAACAACCGTCAAGTCATTGAAAATAAATCCTCCACAGGGCTAAAATTCATGATTCTGTGGCTTTGAGGAATCAAAGTATACCACAAGCCTTTAAAAACCTCACGCTTAAAAATCTACACTCAATAATTGTTGTTTGCAGAAACGAATCTTTTCAAGCCGAACTAAAAAAGCCCCGATACTTCGTTCGGTATCGGGGCCACAATTTTTATCAAGATTCCAAGTTATTTCACTTCCGAACCGGGAGCGATTTCATCGGTCGCCGGGGAGATGACAATCAAACGCCCGTCGGCATCCTCGGCCGAAAGAATCATACCCTGCGACTCGATACCCTTCAATTTGCGAGGTTCGAGATTAGCCACGAAGCACACATTCTTACCCACCAAATCTTCGGGAGCATAATGCTTGGCGATACCCGATACGATCGTACGTCCGCCCAAACCATCGTCGATACGGAATTGCAGCAACTTGTCGGCTTTGGGCACTTTCTGACATTCCAGCACTTTACCCACCCGAATATCCAATTTCATGAAATCGTCGAAAGCGATATTCTCCCGTATCGGCGCAGCCTTGTGATTCTTCAATTCATTGGCTTTCTTCGTCTCCAACAACTTGTTCACCTGCGCCTCGATCACGCTGTCTTCTATCTTCTCGAACAGCAACTCGGCCTTACCCAACTCGGCTCCGGCAGGCAAAATATCGGTACGTCCCAGCATATTCCAGTCACAATGTCCCAAATGCAACATTCCCCGCAGCTTCTCGGCAGAGAAAGGTAGGAATGGTTCGAAAGCGATAGCCAGATTGGCCGTAATCTGCAACGAAAGGTTCAATATCGTCGCCACCCTGTCCATATCGGTTTTCGCCAGCTTCCACGGTTCGGTATCGGCAAGATACTTGTTCCCGATACGAGCCAGATTCATCGCCTCCTTCAAGGCATCGCGAAAACGGTAATGGTCGAGGTAATTCTCCACCTCGGCTTTCACATCGGCAAACTCCTTCAATGTTTCCCGGTCATAGTCGGTCAATTCACCCGCAGCCGGTACTTTCCCGTCGAAATATTTATGAGTCAGCACCAAAGCTCGATTCACGAAATTGCCGAGAATAGCCACCAATTCATTATTATTACGCGCTTGGAAATCTTTCCAAGTGAAATCGTTGTCCTTCGTCTCGGGAGCGTTGGCCGTGAGCACATAACGCAGCACGTCCTGTTTGCCGGGGAACTCTTCGAGATACTCGTGTAACCACACCGCCCAGTTTCTCGAAGTGGAAATCTTATCACCCTCCAAATTCAAGAACTCGTTGGCCGGCACATTATCCGGCAAAATATAACTCCCCTCGGCTTTCAGCATCGCAGGGAAAACAATGCAGTGGAATACGATGTTGTCCTTGCCGATAAAGTGGACCATTTTCGTATCCTTGTCTTTCCAATACAGTTCCCATTTGTCGGGAAGCAACTCTTTGGTATTCGAGATATACCCGATAGGAGCATCGAACCACACATACAACACCTTACCTTCGGCGCCTTCCACCGGTACGGGAACCCCCCAATCGAGGTCACGGCTCACCGCGCGAGGTTGTAACCCCATGTCGAGCCACGATTTGCATTGTCCATACACATTCGGTTTCCATTCCTTATGCTCTTCCAAAATCCATTGGCGCAAGAACGGCTCCCACTTGTCGAGAGGCAGATACCAGTGCTTTGTCTCCCGCAAAACAGGCTGATTTCCCGTAATGGCCGATTTGGGATTAATCAAATCGGTCGCATTCAACGATGTGCCGCAAGCCTCGCATTGGTCGCCATAGGCATGTTCGTTGCCACAGTGCGGACAAGTCCCGGTAATATACCGGTCTGCGAGGAACTGGTTAGCCTCCTCGTCGTAATATTGCATCGAGGTTTTCTCGATAAATTCGCCTTTATCGTACAACTTCCGAAAGAAATCGGAAGCCATTTCACTATGAATCTTGGAAGTCGTGCGAGAGTAAATATCGAAAGAGATTCCGAACTCCTCGAACGACTTTTTAATAATATGGTGATAACGGTCCACGATATCCTGCGGGGTCACTCCTTCGACCTTCGCCTTAATCGTGATAGGCACGCCATGCTCGTCGCTACCGCCGATCATGATCACATCTTCGCCTTTCAACCGCAGATACCGGGTATAAATATCTGCCGGGACATATACTCCCGCCAAATGGCCTATATGCACAGGGCCGTTGGCATAAGGCAAAGCGGTGGTAACCAATGTACGTTTGAAATTCTTCTCCATATATCGTATTATTTTCTATCGAATCATTTGAATTAAAGAGGCTCTGCATCGATCGAGACCGGTCTACCGTAACCTCTGGAATACAACTCATTTTTTTGCAGAGTGCAAAGATAGTGCAAGCCGAGAGTAGAAACAAATTTACTTGGTTATACCGAGGTGCAATCTATATTCGCATACTGCAAAGATACAAATTTCCCACCGAACGAAATACCTCGAATTATACTTTTTACGGCATAGACTCATGAAACCTGCCCACAAGACAACTTCTTAGGATAGTTTAAAGACCCATTCATTCAACCCCTCCGCCACTACGTGCCACCTCCCCTATGGCTGCGCCACACCCCGCAATGCCACTGGACACGGCAGGGGAGAAGTTTAAATATGTTCGAAATGCATTTTAGCCCTCTCCCCCTGTGTTGCCGTAAGAGAATATAGGGGGAGTGTCCGCAGGACGAGGGGGTTAAATGTAGGCAAAGAAGATTACAGATTTTAAACATACCGTCTACTCCCGTCCCGAAAAACGAGCGAAAGCGAACCGCACGGCAAACCACAAATGACGCAAGAACGTCGGTAAAGTCCCGTAATATCGGCACATAATCTCGTATCTCTCCCGCAACGAAGCCTTTCGGTTGGCGGTAGTGACCCCCTCGTTCAAATAATCGATAAGCACCTCGTGTGTATGAGTTATCGTTTTCGCCATTTGCATGCACCGGATACACCAATCGAAGTCGGCGGAAAAACGATACCGCAAATCATATTCCGGCGCAATCTCCCGGCGAACGATAAACGCCTGATGGCACACCAGCATCCCCATGCGAAAACTCTTCACCGATAACCTTTCGGGAGCCTGTAACCTTCGCATAGATATAAAACGTCTTTCCGAATCGACCAACGCCGTCTCTCCATAGACAATATCGGGGTCGGTTTTTTCGATGGAATCGGCGATTTTCTGCAACGTATCGGGTTCGTGAAACGCATCGCCGGCATTCAGAAAAACGAGATAACACCCTCGTGCTTTACGCAAGCCCTTGTTCATCGCATCGTATAAACCCTTGTCCGGTTCGCTCGTCACCGACGAGACCGCTGCCGAGTGCTGCGCAATCGCAATCGTACCGTCGGTCGACGCACCGTCCACGATCAAATACTCATAGTCGGTAAACGTCTGTCGTTCCACGCTTCTCAACGTAGCCGGCAAAGTCCCAGCAGCGTTAAACGTAATCGTAATAATCGAAAAAAGCGGCCGTCCCATTACAATCCGTTTTTCATGAACAATCCGATATCCGAGAAACTGTCCGCCTCTTTCCGAAGTTCATCGAACGGACGTTCCCACCATCGCGAAGCCAACAGATAAGCAATCTGCTCATCATCGAACCGTTTCCTGATTTCCCGGGCAGGTACACCACCCACAATCGCATAAGGCGCCACATCGCTCACCACCACGGCTCCGGTAGCGATCACCGCCCCCGTACCGATTCGGGTCCCCGACATCAACGACACGTTGTTCCCAATCCACACATCGGCTCCCACCTCTACGCTCACTCGTCGTTCCCGATCGAGATACCGACAGTCCTCATACCGTTTTTCCCGGACAAACGAAAACCCCGGTTGCCCGTTGGGAGAGAAAAAAGCCGGGTGAGTAGATACGAAGGTGCGGGTCGGATGCTGTCCGTTGACGATACGGACATTCCGACCGATCGAACAAAACGCACCGACCTCTGCATCGGTGAAATTGCTCCCTCGGCAAATATAAGTGCCCCGGCCGATACGGGCGCCGGCCAACAAAACATTGTCCTGTATGGTATTATATCCGGCCAATCGGGTACGACCGTCGATATAAGCCTTGTACGAAACCCTCGAATGACGAGCCAGTCGATAATAAAACTGCATGAAAAACATAACGATACGACTGGCTAAACGAGTCAAATCCCTCATAATATCATCTCTTTTTACGATTGAATACACGAATCCACAGATTCCCGATGAATACTTTCAATTTATGCCTGTACGAATAATTATAACGATAGGTTCGAGAATATACTTTTCGGGCGAGTAAGTTCTCTTTTACCGGAGAAATGGGAACTACCGCTATCGGATTCATCGACAAAGTCTGCGTGCAAAGCTGCATAGTATTGCAATGCGTTCCACTTCCGTCGAATCCCGCATTATCGACCAACGAACGGCCCGTGCCCAACATCAACTTGTCACGCAGAAACAGCGATGCATACCACCGTATGAACCACGAGTTATTCCGACCCTCGATTTGGTCGCGCAACATCTGGGTAAAGTGGAAACCTCCGTCCAAATCGAATTGCCTACACAAATCCCGTCGTTCGATTTCCCGCAACGATTTTCTACCGTCCGACTCGAAATATTGCCATGCACGGCTCCAAGTTCCCCACCCCCAACTGTTACACCAGCGTATCAAAAACGTATCGGGCAACTCTCCTTTATGGTCGAGCATGTGGCAAGTCACATGGCAAACCTCCTCCGTATCTTTATAAACTTCAAGTGCCTCGTTCATAAAACGCAGAAAATAAGGAGAAACAATCAAATCATCTTCCAAGACGATCACCCGGTCGTGCGTCTCCAAAACCGAAGTCACCCCCGCAATCACATTGGCTGCCAGCCCCTTGTTCTCCGGTCGCTCCACGACATTCAACCGTTTGAATTTCCACGGTTCAGCAATCACCCGACGCACGGCGGCCACCGCCTCCTCGCTGCCCGACTTCGCGCCGTCGGCGAAAACATACAATTCGCTTTCCGCCGCCAGCTCGTTCCGCTCCAAATATTCCAGACAAGCGCGCGTATGTTCAGGACGATTATAAACGAATAAAACAATCGGGGCTAACTCCATATCGGTTTAATTTTTGAATGAACATTTTCCAAAAACACAGGCCTTCCATGTTTGCAAAATCGCTTGATTTCTGCAATAGAAGGGTATCGACACAAAAGCCGGACACTTGTGCCTGTATAAAAACAAAATTCTTTGAATCTTCCCCGCAATAAAGCGAGCACGCCCGGTTTCAAAGGAGCTAATACACCACCCCACAGACACTTAGCCATTCCCGAATTTAAATCCGAAACAACCGACAAATAATAAACCCTGTCCAATTTCATTTGTGTCTGGCGGGTAATCGGTCGATTCTGCCGGTCATGACACCCCGAAGTCAACGGAGTGTATCCCACCCGATAACCATAGAATCGCATTCGGTGAATATAGTCCACATCTTCGCCGTAATGAAAAAACAACGGCGAAAAACCTCCCACCTTTTTCAACGCCGACACCGGGATAAACCAGAAAGCCGCATTAACGAAAGCTGCTTCGACGATATCCGATTTTTTCGATGAAACCGCCGATGCTCCCCCCACATACTTGGCGAACGAACCGTCGAGGTGCTCCCCCTTCCCATCAAGATGCACCGGCGAAAACACTCCGTAATCGGGATATTTTTCTGCCAACCCCACCAAAGTCCCCACCGTATTCGCCTCTATCCACGCATCCTGATTCACGAGAAACACATAATCGTAATCCTCCTCCAACGCCATTCTCATGCCGATGTTATTCGCTTGTCCGAATCCGAGATTTTTCCTACTCCGCACAAGACGAATCCATCGATACCTCTCGGCGATGATCGACACCGTCCGGTCGGTCGAAGCATTATCGATTACCACAAGGTCCGAGGGGTAATCCGAATCCCGAATACTACTCAGACATCGTTCGATCCACGGCTCGAAATTATACGAAACGATCACCGTCAAGACCCTCGGTCGAGCAACTGCTACCTCGTTCACGCTTCACCTCCTCTCTTCACACGACTCTTCAACATCGACAGCATCTCCTGCAACATCTCCAATTTCAACATGTATGCTCCGCCCAAATACAAAACGACATAAACGACCGAGACAAGACACAACCGCCACAAATCGCTCGGCAAAAGCAGATAAACACCGCACGAAAGTATCGCCGACGCCAACGCCAAGATAAAATACGGAAAAATATCTTTCACATACTCCCCGAAACCATATCCAAGAAAGCGACGGGCAAAAAAGATCGAAGCCGCCAGAGACAACACCGAATAAGAAATCCACCACCCTATCAGCCACAAAATGCCCGAAGAATAAAACAAAGCGATACCCGCAAACAAATAAATCTTTTTCCCGATTTCCAGTTGTAAATTCAGCCGGGAATAGCCCAGACTATTGAACAAATCGAAAAACAAAATAATAAACGGAGAGCATATTCCCGAAAAACAAAGCAAGCGGAAATACGGCACGGACGGAACCCATTGCTCTTTCAACATGATCGATATGAGCGGATATGAAACGACGACCATCAACAGCATGATAGGAAAAATGAAAAACGCAATGGCCCGCACATTCTTCCGGCAAATCCGTTTCAACCGTTGCAAATCGTCTTGCACCTTTGAGAAAACAGGGAAAGCGACCGAACGGAATATATTGCTGATAAGCGAAGAAGCTATATCCTGATACTTGTCGGCCTGAGTATAGTAGCCGGTCTGCGTCATGCCATAAAACTTACCGATGATAATGGGATATATCTTGTTAAACACATTGTTGATAATACCCGAAACGACCAAGTTGGAACTATATCCGAAAAACTCACGCAACGAAGCCATGCGAAATATCCATCGGGGACGCCAGTCGTTAAACACCCAGAAAAAAACAGCCCTGAAAAACGAGAGACCGAGCGTCTGAGCCACCAACGACCAGACTCCCATACCGCCGTAAGCCATCGCAATGGCGACGACCGAAGCGATACCCAACGACCACAAATTGACACGAGCGCTCACAGAGAGCTTGAAATGCTTCAACAACAAAGTCTGCTGTATGAGGGAAAGCGCATTCAACGGAATCACGAGAAACAAAATCCGGCAGATATATATCAAATCAGGGACCTTAAAAAACACCGCTATATAAGGTGCTGCTGCATACAACAATCCATACAGCACGCAACTGATCGCCACATTCACATAAAACACCGTGCTGTAATCGGCCTGAGTAGCCTCCTTTTTCCGAATCAAAGCCGAAGAGAAACCGCTGTCGATCAATATCCCCGACAAGGCGATAAATATCGTGAGAACCCCCACCTTGCCATAATCCTCAGGAGAAAGTTGACGAGCGAGAATAATACCGGTGACAAGATAGAACAACTGCTGTCCCAACTTGTCGGCCGTGCTCCACACGAGCGCCTTCGTCGTCTTTCTCTTCAAATTCTCCTCCATCAGCTAAGTGAAAGTCGATAACCTTCTGCTCCACAAAGATAGCGAAAGGTGAGTGTAGTGGCAAATGAAAACGTAGTTTTCAATTTGACAATACCGAACCGCAGCCTATCTTATCCAAAGATAATGAAAGTCGAAAGCAAAAAACTCGATCGAGCTTATCTTTTTGTGAACAAGATAAGCTCTGCGGGACGGGTCTCGCATTTTTCGGAGCGAAAAAGCACTCATATATTTTCTCTTTTCGTAATTTCGCATCCGAAAACAGTTGTGTCAAACAATTTTAAAGGCTATTTTCAGTTATTATAAATATCCGGACTTCGGTGTGTACCCCCGAAAAGTCTGGAAAAGAGAGTATGCAGATTGTAAGAATCGTTATTCTAACCCTGTGTTGTTTGGTCTTTGCCACAGCAAAGGCTCAGATTGATACGCAGTTCAGCCAATACTGGGCTCTGCCCGGCTATTACAATCCGGCAGCTGCGGGAAGTTCCGACAAGCTCAACATACTCACCTCCACCCGGCAACAATGGATAGGTATGCCGGGAGCCCCTCAAACCTATTTCGTGACAGGCGACATGCCTTTCAAATTCTTGAAACAGAACCACGGAGTAGGACTGGTCGTCACTTCCGAAACCGAAGGGCTATACTCCCATCTGATTTTAGGAGCGCAATATGCCTTCAAAATCAAATTATGGAAAGGAGTACTCAGCCTCGGCATACAACTGGGAATGCTCGACGAACGTTTCGACGGCACACAAGTCAGCATACCCACGAGCGATTACCATCAAGCCACCGACGACGGAATCCCCACTACCGAGTTGCAAGGCATGTCGTTCGATATGTCTTTCGGGGCATGGTACACCCACCCGTGGTTCTATGCGGGAATTTCGGTCTCACACCTCAACGAGCCATCGATCACCTTTGAAGACAAATACGAAACATACATCGGCAGATCCTATTATTTTATCGCCGGGAGCAATATTCCCATTAAAAACACGTTATATGAAGTGCAGCCCTCCATGATGGTGAAAAGCAACCTCAACATCACGCAGTACGAGTTATCCTGCCGTGTAAAATACAACAAACTGTTCTGGGGAGGCCTTTCATATCGCTGGAAAGACGCATGTATATTTATGATAGGTGCGGAATATAAAAACTTTATAGCGGGATATGCCTACGACTACCCGGTATCGGCCATTGTAAAAGCCAGTAGCGGAAGCCACGAAGTATTTCTCGGATACAGTTTGAAACTCGACCTGTCCGATAAAAATAAAAATAAACACAAAAGCATACGCATAATGTAGCCTATGAAAAAGATAATCGTGTATATCACCCTTGCCATTCTCGTCGCAGCATGCGCACCTTCGTCGCGCCATAGCGGTGAAGTTACAGGTGTCGGAGGTACGGCATGGAATGAGCCTACACCCTACGGTATGGTTCTCATTTCTCGTGGATCCTATAAAATGGGACCGGCCGAGAAGGACAGTATTTGGGGAACACAACAAGAACCGAGGGCTGTCTCTATCGATGCCTTCTGGATGGACGAAACAGAAATCACCAACTCAAAATACAAACAATTTGTATTCTGGGTACGCGACTCTATCATTCGGGAACGCCTCGCCGATCCCGCCTATGGAGGCAACGAAGTGTTCAAAATCGAAGAAGACCGGGAGGGAAACCCCATCAAGCCTCGGTTGAATTGGGATAAAGCCATTCCGTGGAGAAATCCCAATGAAGACGAAGCGCGAGCCATCGAAAGCGTGTACAGAATTAACCCCATTACGGGAGAACGCCAACTCGATGCCACCCAAATGAACTACCGCTACGAGATCTTCGACCACACCGAGGCATCCAAACGGAAGAATCGTCTCGACCCGGCACGCCGTGACCTCAACACCGACCATACCCCCGACTACGATGAAATCGTAATGATATCCAAAGATACCGCATATATCGACGAAGACGGGCGTATCATTCGCGAGACCATCACACGGCCGTTAGGCAGCGAGTTTGACTTCCTCAATACCTACATCGTCAATATCTACCCCGATACCACCGTGTGGGTAAACGACTTCGAGAATGCCTACAACGAGCCATACGTGAGACTTTATTTCTCCCATGCCGGCTATAACGACTATCCGGTCGTAGGGGTTTCGTGGGAACAAGCAAACGCATTCTGCGCTTGGCGCACCGCGCTCTTGAAAGGTTCGGTGGGACGTAACGCCGTTGTTATCGAACCTTACAGACTTCCCACCGAAGCCGAATGGGAATATGCGGCAAGAGCCGGGAAAAATGAGAACAAATTCCCGTGGACAGGTAACCTGCCTATGGCCGAAAAAGGGTGTTTCTATGCCAACTTCAAGCCCGATGACGGGAATTACGTGAAAGACGGAAACCTCATCACTTCGCCGGTAGGCTCCTATTCCCCGAACGAGTTCGGATTATACGACATGGCCGGTAACGTATCGGAATGGACTTCGACAGCCTATACCGAAGCCGTATCGCAAAACACCAGCGACCTTAACCCCGAATACAAATATAATGCGGCCAAAGAAGACCCCTACCGCATGAAACGCAAAGTAGTCCGGGGCGGTTCGTGGAAAGACGTTTCCAACTTCATTCGTTCCGATATCCGCATGTGGGAATACCAAAACGAACAACGATCCTATATCGGATTCCGTTGCGTTCGCTCTCAAATCGGATTCGCAAAAGCAAAAAGATAATATCAAAACCCGATAAAACCAAGCCAAGGATCATGGGAAAATACAAAAGATATAAAAACAGTATTGAAAAGTTCTTATCCAGCGATAAAGGACAACGATTTTTCAATTTCGCATACAGTATAGGCGCTGCGATTGTAATCTGGGGTGCTCTGTTCAAAATCCTGCACCTCCCCGGAGGCAGTCTCTTGCTTTCTATCGGTATGGGAACAGAAGTGCTCATGTTCATTCTATCCGCCTTCGACACTCCCCCGAAAACATATCATTGGGAAGAAGTTTTTCCCGTACTAAATAGTAAAAACCCCGAAGACCGGCCCGAATTTTCAGGAGGGAAAGGAACCGTCATTATCGGTGGAAACGGCAAAGGCGGAGGTAGTAACGGAGGGAACTACTCCGATGTCACCCCGTCCGATGCCAAAAGAGCTGTGGGAATACCCGAAGGCCTCAATTTAAGCGATGCCGACACGCAAAGCCTCACCGATAGTATTCAAAAAATGTCGGCTGCCGCCGATCAACTTTCGCGTATGGCAGAACTGACAGATGCAACCCAACAATACCTCACCCAACTCTCCGGTATAGCCGAACAGATGGAACAATTAAGGAGTGCGACCGAGAGCCTCACCGCCGTATCGAACACCCTCTTGCAATCTTACCGCAACATCACGGAAAACTCCGAAGGAATATCCGACACCTCGCAAGGATATGTTTCGGGTATGGAAACGCTCAACCGTAACATCAGTGGGTTGAATACCATCTATGAGATACAGTTGAAGAGCATCAGTTCGCAACTCGATAATATAGACCGTGTAAACAACGGGCTGAAAAACATTCGCGACATGTACGAACGCTCCGCTTCCGATAGCTCCCGTTATTGCGAAGCAACCGAAAAAATGACACAATATATACAGCAACTCAATTCGGTTTACGAAAAGATGATCACGGCAATGACCATCAACATGTACAGACCTATGGGAGGAGCTCCCGTGGAAATGCCCGAAAAACCGAAAGACGACACCGAACAAAAATAACACATGGCATCGAATAACAACAGACTTACACCCCGGCAGAAGATGATAAACCTCATGTATATCGTCCTCACTGCCATGCTGGCCCTCAACGTGTCGTCCGATGTACTCAACGGATTCAAGCAAGTTGAAGACGGATTGGAAAGGTCTACCTCGAATGCTTCGCTGCAAAACGATGTCCTCTACCAAAAACTGGCCGACTTCAATAGTCAGAATCCCGAAAAAGGAGGACCGTGGTACAAAAAATCGCTGGAAGTAAAAAAACAGACCGCCCTCTTATACGACTACATCGACTCCCTGAAAAACGTAATCGTCAAGAAAGCCGACGGTAAAGACGGCGATGTAAATAATATCGAACATCAGGACGACCTCGAAGCAGCGTCATACATCATGTTGTCCCCCGCCCAAAAGCAAGGAATGAAATTGAGAAAGGAGATAGACGACTACCGCAATCTCATCGGCAGTCTCATGACCGACTCCATCAAAAGAGCAGCGATCGAAAACTACCTTTCGACCACCATTCACTCGGGCAACAGAACCCAAGCCCCCTCCATGTGGGAAACGACGCTGTTCGAAAATATGCCGGTAATCGCCGCCGTAACCATTCTGACAAAAATACAGAGCGACGTGCGGTATGCCGAAAGCGAAGCGCTGCACACCCTCATCAATAACATCGACGAAGGAGACGTACGTGTCAACCAGTTGAACGCGTTCGTTATTCCCAATTCGAAAAACATTATGAGAGGCGGGAAATATAGTGCCAACATCGTTCTGGCAGCCATCGATACGACCCAGCGACCGGCCATATACATCAACGGGAAACAACTCCCTCCCGAAAACAACGGCCTATATGAATTCGTCTGTGGAAGCACCGGAATATTCGATTTTCAAGGCTATCTCGAAGTTCCGCGCGGTGACGGTTCCATGACCCGTCACGAATTCTCTTCGTCCTACACCGTGGTAGAGCCGAGTGCGACCATATCGGCAACCTTGATGAACGTTCTGTATGCAGGTATCGGTAACCCTATCAGCATATCGGTTCCCGGCATCCCCAATCACGCCATTCAAGCTACGATGACGAACGGCACTCTCACCCGTCAAGGAGACAACTGGATAGCCAAACCGGCGAAAGTAGGACAAGACGCGGTAATAACCGTAACCGCCACAATGGACGGGCGGGCGCAAACAGTCGCCAACACTCAGTTCCGGGTACGGCAACTCCCCGACCCTATGCCATTCATCGCCTATAAAGATGCAAACGGTTACGAACAAAAATACAAAGGAGGGAAACCTTTCCCCAAAACACGACTGCTTTCTGCGCCCGGTATTCAAGCCGCAATCGACGACGACCTGTTAAACGTCACCTATCGGGTACTGCGATTTGAAACGGTCTTTTTCGACTCTATGGGAAATGCGATTCCCGAGGTTTCCGACGGAGCCAATTTCTCTCAACGACAGAAAGATTCGTTCCGCAGACTATCGAGAGGAAAACGGTTCTATATATCGAGAGTCCGCGCCGTCGGCCCCGATGGTATAGAACGCGATCTGTCACCTATCGAAGTAATTGTAAACTAAGGCCAATATGAAATATAATTCAGCAAATATGAATACCCTGATAAAAAGCTGTTTGACCCTCTGCCTGCTATGGTCGGCAATAGGGAGTCATGCACAAGTAATCAAAAAAAGCGATACCGATGACTCGAAAAAGACAAGCAACCAACTCAGCGTCCGGGCTCAATCGCTTTATGACACTCAGGATGCATCGGATGCCGACATTCCGTGGATGAGGGTAATCTATCGGCAAATCGACTTGAACAAAGAAAAAAACATGCCGCTCTATTATCCCGAAGAGTCCACCGAAAATCAGGAGAATCTTTTCAGAATTGTCATGAAACTTTTGGCGAACAACCAGATACCGGCATACGAATACCTCGACGGACGAGAAATATTCACCGACGAATATCGCATCAAAGTAAAAGAAATGTTCGACCGCTTCCATATTCTGTATGCCCCGGCAAAAGGATACTCCGAGAAGAATCCCCGCTTCACGGTAGAAGAAAGCGATATACCCTCCAACGAGGTACTCTCCTACTATATCTTGGAAAAATGGATATTCGACCGCCGCACCTCGCAGGTAAAACCGTCCATCGAGGCCATCTGCCCGGTACTTCACCGTACGGGCGACTTCGGAGGCGAAGCAGTCAAATACCCCATGTTCTGGGTTAAATACAACGACATACGCCCCTACATCGCACGCCAATACATCTTGGCGAGCAACGAAAACAACGTACAGCAATACAACTACGACGATTACTTCCAAATGCGAATGTACGAAGGGGAAATCTACAAAACCCAAAACCTGCGGAACCAGTCGCTCATGCAAATGTATCCCAATGACTCCATTCGGAAACAAGCACAAGACAGCATAGAAAAACAACTGAAAAACTTTAATGAAAATCTATGGGTTCCCTCCCCCGAAGAAATAGCGAAAGCCAAAGAAGAGCAAGCGGCCAAAGAAGCAAAAGAAAACGGAGAAACGCTCGACAATGACAAACAAAAGAAAGAGAAAAGCCGCACCGCTCGTTCTTCACGGGCAAAAAAACAAAAAGAGGCAAAAGTAAAAAAGCAAAAACAGCCGAAACAGCAAAAATCATCTGCTGCCCCCGTACGCTCCGTTCGCCGAACCCGTTAAACGACACTAAACTATAACCGAATTGAGTTGCTGTATATAAAGAAAGAGTTTCCTGAAATTCAGGAAACTCTTTCTTTTATGTCTCTCAAATTCTTAATATTAATTTAAGCGAATCGCCCATATCGGGTTGTCCGATTCAGATAAAATTTTTATCTTTGTCCGTATTGACTTTATGAAGGATACCATATGCAAATGCCTCCAAAATCTACGGATACGAATCTAAATCCGCAAACGCAGGAACATTTTCTACTTTCTTTTGAAAGGCCCGCTTCCTCTTCCGAGGATAATACATTACTCACATCTTCCGACAAACTTACGATCGTATTATGTACCCGAGGTTGTAAAACCGTGCAACTGAACTTTACAGAATATGTACTCGAACCCGGTAGTATCGCGTTCCTCTACCCCAACACGATTTGGAAACCGATAAAAACGAGCAGCGACTTTCAGGCACGTTATCTCTCGATGAGAGAACATTCGCCCAAAGAAAGAAATGCTTTTTTGGACTTGGAAACCATTTTCTCGTTAAGTACCTATATCGCCAGACACCCGCATACGTCCCTTTCAGCGAATGAGTCGATAGTGGTCGAAGGCTATTTTCGTCTGATACAAAACAGATACGAGGCCCACGTAAACTATGCGATCATACGTTCTCTTATTTCTGCTTTCATCTTGGAGTTAAACCAAATGTTTGCCATACGGGTAGAACGCAAGAAATTGAAAATATCCCGTAAAGAAGATATTCTATGGAGGTTTCTCTCCTTGCTTACCCAGCATTATAAAGAAAATCGCAGCGTCGATTTTTATGCCGATAAACTCTGTATATCGCCCAAGCATTTATCCTCGGTCATCAAGCAATTAAGTCACAAGACCGCTCACGAGATCATTTCCGACGTCGTTATTATGGCCGCCAAGCAACTCCTAAAAACCACGACGCTAAGTATCCAAGAAATTTCGGAAGAACTGAACTTTGCCAATCAATCTTTCTTCGGCAAATTTTTTAAACAAAATACCGGACAATCTCCGTCCTCATATCGAGGTGAATGACCGTCTATAATAAATAACACACTATTCACAAATAAAAACGATAAACGACATGAAGAACATTGTGCTATTTCTATCGGCCGCTTGCCTGTTATCCGCACCTATCTTCGGACAACAGCAAGAAAATCGATTTGCCGAAATTACCGACCCGCAATTACTCAATATCAACAAGCTGCCGCCTCACGCCAGTTTCACCTCTTACATCGACGAGACATCGGCTTTGAACAAGGACAAGGCGAACGGAAGTTTCTACCTACCTTTGAACGGGACATGGAAATTCCATTATACCGAAAAATTCAAAGAAAGACCCATGAATTTCATGGAGCCCGATTTTAACACCGCCGATTGGAAAGAGATAAAAGTCCCCGGAAACTGGGAGCTGCAAGGATTCGGCGACCCTATCTATGTAAATGTAGGGTATGAATTCGTATCTCCGGGATTCGACAAATATCTCCAAGAGCCCAATCCTCCTATGGTTCCCGAAGCGTGGAACCCGACCGGTACATACCGCCGGGATTTCGCCCTCCCCGCAAACTGGAAAGGAAAAAGAATCTTTCTAAGCGCCGATGCGGTAAAAGGTGCTGCTTACTTCTATCTGAACGGTGAATTCATAGGTATGTCGAAAGCAGGGAAAGTTCCGGTACAATTCGATATAACTCCTGTCGTAAAACCCGGGGAAAATACCTTAGCCGTACAAATGCACAGATTCTCCGATGCCAATTATTTCGAGGGACAGGACTTTTGGAGGCTAACCGGATTTGAAAGAGACGTATATCTCTATGCCCAGCCGCAAACCCGAATCGCTGATTTCGAAGCACAAACACCTCTCGACTCATCATTCAAGAACGGGGTATTCAAACTCGATGTAAAAGTACAAAACGACGAGGTTAAGGCGCGTTCCATTTCCGTTTCGTATCGACTCATCGACCACGCCGAACAAACCGTAGCCCACGGGGAAAAAGCGATAAAACTCGACAAGAACAGTTCACAATCCGTCTCTTTTGCAGAAACGATAAACGACGTAAAAGCATGGACCGCCGAGACTCCGAATCTATACACACTACTTATTTCGACTGCCGATGAAACAGGGAAAATCGAAGAATGCATTCCTTCCCGTATAGGGTTCCGCACCGTCGAAATCAAGAACAAACAACTGTTAGTCAACGGGCAACCTATCCTTGTAAAGGGGGTTAACGTACACGAGCACGACCCGCTTACCGGTCATTACATAACCGAAGAAACCATGCTCAAAGATTTCGAGCTTTGGAAAAAATACAATGTAAATACGGTTCGTACTTGTCACTATCCTCAACAAAAAAGATTTTATGAACTATGCGACGAATACGGATTCTATGTCATCGACGAAGCCAACATAGAGTCTCATGGTATGGGATATAGCTTACAAACCGGAGGAAGTCTCGGTAACAATCCTCTCTATTTACCAGCTCATTTAGACCGTCTTAAAGACATGGTAGAACGGGATAAAAACCACCCGTCTATCATCACATGGTCTCTGGGGAACGAGGCGGGGAACGGTTACTGTTTTTATGAAACTTATTTGTGGCTGAAACAACGGGATCCGTCTCGTCCGGTTCAATACGAACGTGCCGAACATGAATGGAATACGGATATCGTTTGCCCCATGTATATTTCCCCGAAAGGAATCGAAGCATATGCTCTTAACCCCAAATCGCATCGGCCTCTTATCCTCTGTGAATATGCCCACGCTATGGGGAACAGTTTGGGAAACTTCCAAGATTATTGGGATATCATCGAAAAATACGATCTTCTTCAAGGCGGCTGTATATGGGACTGGGTAGATCAAGGACTCGAAAAGACAAATGAAAAAGGCGAAAAATTCTGGGCTTACGGCGGTGATTACGGAGATACCGGAACTCCCTCCGATGGAGATTTCTGCATCAATGGTATCGTATATCCCGACCGGAAAATAAAACCACAGACCATTGAAATGGGCAAGGTTTATCAAAATATCAAATTCAAAAACTTCGACCGAACGAAAGGAACGATCGAAGTTCAAAACGAATTTTTCTTCACAGACCTCGACAAATACGATTTCGCTTATGCGGTAAAAGGGAATGGGAAAGTATTGAAAACCGGGAAATTCACCGTCTCGTTGCGTCCGCGTCAGAAATGTACGGTTACATTGAACGGGCTGCCGAATATGGATAAAGAAACCGTAGACTATCAAATCGAATTCGAGGCCAGACAGAAAAAAGCGGAACCTTTCCTTCCGCAAGGTTATGTCGTAGCACGCGAACAAATCTCGGTCAAACCGGCCGTCAAGCCAGTTGCAAAACCCAATCAAGGAGTCGTCTCACAAACCGATAATGGTGACGAGACGATTTTCTCCGGCAAGAATTTCAGCGTTACATTCGACAAAAACAGCGGCTTGATCACCTCGTACCGGTATAAAGGAACCGAATATATCCTCGACGGATTCGGACTCCGCCCCGCTTTTTGGAGAGCTCCGTTAGACAACGACTACGGCTATAACTCACCCAAGCTATTGGGTAAATGGAAAGAAGCCTCCCAACAGCCCCCTGTCGCCCGTTCATTCTCCATCGATAAAAAAGAGAACGATAACGTTCGTGTCGTTTGCCGATACCTTTACCCGCAAACCCGGTCGGAATGGGAAATCTCCTATACGATATTCGGTAACGGGGTTATCAAAGTAGACAACACGTTCGAGGTATCCGATCCCCAAGCGCCCATGATTCCCCGCGTAGGATTGCGTATGCAGTTACCCGACTCATTCACCCGGTTGGAATACTATGGCCGAGGACCGTGGGAAAACTACATAGACCGCCGTACCAGTTGTTTTATCGGGCGATACGAAGCCAACATAGCCGACCTTTACGAGCCGTATGTACGTCCGCAAGAAAATAACCATCGCACCGATGTGAGCTGGTTTGCTCTTACAGGCAAAAAGAACGCTTTGCTAATCGTCGCCGACAGCTTGTTGGAATTCAATGTTTCGAACTATCCCCTCGAATCGTTCGATAGCGGAGACCATCGTGACGACGGTCGTCAGCGTCCCGAAAATCCCGGGCAACGTCACAACTGCGATCCCAAGCCGGCCGAACTGGTCGACCTGTTCATCGATTACCGTATGATGGGACTCGGCGGAGACGATTCTTGGGGCGCTCAGCCTCATGAGGAATACCAAATCAATTTAGCTCCCGGAAAAATTTCTTACGGATTCAGCTTAATTCCTTTGGATAAAAACGCTAACTTTGAGAAAGCCATCAAACAATACTAAAATTGCCGAATATATCCCGGAATGACTTCCGGGATATATTTATAAATAAACATTTTATGAGTCGATTACCCAAACTGTCTTTACTCGTTTCGCTCCTGTTTCTCTCCTCTTGCAGTTTATTCAAAGAACTATCTTCCGACGATGTTACCCGAATTACATCGGAATATTTCGACGAAAACCACGACATGGTATTTTATTCGACCTTATCGCTTCTACAAGCCGAGCAGTTCACTATCGTGCAAGCCGACAAAGAGAGCGGAATCATACGAGGTACACGACACACCGAGCGGGACGATGTAGAAAGGAATTTAAAAACCTTCGGTACAGCTACCGAAAGGGAATCGACCGAAGCCGTATTCCTCATTCTACCGCTTTCCGACAAACGTACGGAAGTAAAGCTCTCTCTTTACCGGAACGAACTGACCGTTACCCGCAAAAACGAAGTCAATCAAAAGCAAACCTCCCATACCATGCTCTTGAAGGAATCGACCTACGACAAATGGCTGAACAAATTAAAAGCCGAAGTGAAAAGAAGAAAAAAGCTCGTTTAATCGCCACCGAGAGTCTCTTGTTTTTCAAACGGCATTCTATATGCCTATCGATGTCTTTGGTGGCTATCTCTTTCGACGAACTTTTTTAGAAGATTGTTTTTTCAGCTTGACAATGGGATCGACCGCCCGATGCGAAACATGATTTATCGTCGAAAGGTCTGGACGCTCCTGATTGTTTCGCAAAAGAGAAGCAGGTGCGACAAGCGGGACTTGCGACTGCTCACAGCTTTCTATATCCGGCAATTCGCACCCCTCCTTGTCCATACCGATGTCCGTCACCCGATTCGCCTCTTTCGGAGAGTCCGACTCCGATACAACAGCTTCGGTCATAGCCTCTTTTTGATTCGCGAACAACTCCTCGAATTTCTTTTCATATTTGCGGGCATAGCGTTCGAGTGTGTTGATACAAGTCATGATACTCTTCACTTCGTCACGATCGTTTATCACATCTAAACCGAGCAACCGTTCGTAGTACCGGGACAATACTTCACACCTCAACATCTCTATCTCCATACGGCGCATCGACAGCCGTTCCACCATTTTTTGTTCTTGTGTTTCCATTGTTTTTTTCGACAAAGTAAAAACAAGTCACACACTCATTTATGGCATGATGATACAAAAACAAGATAGAAAAACCGGTTAAAATATTGCAAAATTTATTTTTTTATTTATCTTGCAAACGTTAATCTATAAATCATAAAACCATGAAAACAAACAGCCGAAATCATTCAATATATTATAAGAAGCTGTTTTAAATTTATTCCGAGACAGATTGAGACCTATGTTGAAGCAGATTGGAGTCCGAGATATGCAGTCAATAGCGGGCTATTGACAAAAATCAAGGGATTCAAGATGCGAGACAGGGGCTCAATATGGCCGGAACATACCTGCTTGAAATGATAATATTATTTCTCAATAAATTTAAAACAACTTCTAAGATATATCGGAGGATATTTATCCTTAGCATGGGCTGTTTAGGATTAACCAAATAGACACTAAGGCCATTCATAAGCTATCGACTAAAATTACTATTAACAAGAGTTCATATCAGCAACATATGTTCGAATTAAATAAATACGAAAAACAAGTGGAAACTAATATCTCTATTTGTTTCATCTTGATGCTCATGAGCGATTTGGGTACAGCAGTAGCGTGGATAGGACTGACAGCCTGTGCGATACTGTTCGGCCAATTGGTCTATTATCCCTTTCGGTGCAAGAAAAAAGACGAATATTTATTTGTGCCGTGGTGGATTCTTTATCTGCTTTATTGGTGTATATTTACTTATTGGACTGTTCATAATTTAGTTGCCGCATCATGAAAAAGAAAAGCAAATCGGTTATCCGCTTGAAATACATCGAGCTAATCGCGTTCGTGGAAACATGGCTTGCGGGGCTTTGTTTCGTCGTAGGCATCAAGAGGCTCATCGGGCTGTCGATAGCCTTGTTTGCCATACCGCTGTGGGGGCTAATCTCCCATCGACGTTGGTGCAGAGCCCACAACGAACCGTATGCCAACTGGGAGTTGTTCTACACCGTTATCGCTTGGATCGTATATATATTTATAACGCTTGTCATCTATTTCCATTTCTTTACGTGAAGTTACACAGAGTACCCCGTAATGCTACGGTACACGATAGGGGGAGAAAAGATATGTCCGATATAAACAGACTGATGTGATGGAGTTTTCAACCCCTCCGTCACTTCGTGACACCTCCCCTATATTTTGCATGGCAAAACACCCCGCAATGCTACGGGACACGGCAAGGGAGTAAGGGAATAGTTCTGGCTTGCTGCATAACCGGTACTTTAATCGACAGAAAAGAAATAAAAAAGAGAGGGTACATCGAAGCGATGTACCCTCTCTTTATAGAGCGGAAGACGAGGCTCAAACTCGCGACCCTCAGCTTGGAAGGCTGATGCTCTATCAACTGAGCTACTTCCGCAATTTTTTTTGTGGGCAAAGATGGATTCGAACCACCGAAGGCGTAAGCCAGCAGATTTACAGTCTGCCCCATTTGGCCACTCTGGTATTTGCCCTTAAAGCGAGTGCAAAGATAGCACTCTTATTTTAATTTACAAACGAAATCGTGCATTTTTATTGCCGTCACTGCCGCTTCGTCGCCTTTATTGCCCAATTTTCCTCCGGCCCGATCCTTTGCCTGTTGCATGGTATCGGTCGTCAACACCCCGAAGATGAAGGGTATCCCGAACAGGGTATTGAGATGTGTAATACCTTGTGTGACACTTTGACAAACATAGTCGAAATGAGGCGTATCTCCCCGCACGACACAACCGATGGCAATCACGGCATCGGGCTGGTAAAACTCGGCCATCTGCTGCGAGGCAAAAGTCAGCTCGACAGTTCCCGGCACACGGGCCACATAGATATTCTCCTCCTTCACCCCGTTACGGAGCAGGGTATCGACAGCTCCTTTCAATAGAGCATCGGTAATCTCGGCATTCCATTCGGCGGCGGCGATAGCCACTTTCATGCCCGAAGCATCGGGCATAGTATCGGCGTCATAAGACGATAAATTGTGATAAGCAGTTGCCATATATTCGGTTTCTCTTTTTGAAATAAGGCCGCCTTTCGAAATGAGAGACGGCCTTACCGATATGATTGAATTTCTTAATTACTTGTTTTGGGCACGCTCGATGTAACGTTCTATTCCACGAGCATCGTTGGAGGTAGGATATTTGTCCTTAATCTCCTGATAGAGTTTCACGGCAGCTTCGTTGTTACCCACTTTCTCATAAGCCGCGGCAGCCTTTTTCAAATAGATGGGACTGAAAACCGCATTGTCGGATACCTTAGCGGCTTTCTCGAAATACTTGGCACTCTCGGCATATTTTTCCATATCTACCAGACAGTTCCCGATAGCGGCAGTCACGGCAGGAGACAACACGGTCTCGTCCGCACTGAATGCAGAAAGATATTTCTGTGCCGTTTCGTATTCCCCTTTTTCATAATAAGCCAATCCCAAATAGGCATTCGCCAAATTACCGGCAGCCGTCGAACCGTATTGGTCGACAATCGTCAACAAACCGTCGAATTTTTCATTACCGTTAATCGCCAAATCGATAGAATCGTTTTCAAAAGCCATAACAGCCTGATACATCGCAGCCTGAGCTTTATCCTCACGGGGCAACAGATAGAAATGACGTACCCCCAATATAGCTCCGACAATCACCACTACGACCAGCAATCCGAGCAAGAGGGGTTTCTGATACTTTTCAACAAACTGTTCCGACATAGAGAGAGCTTCATTCATTTTTTCAAGCTCGTCTTTTTCTTTTTCTGCCATATTTTTCTTGTCTTTTAATTATTTTTTATCCTCTACACAATTCCTATTATACAGAATCGAGTGACAAAAGTAATTTATTTCTTTTTATAAATAAAATTTCATCTTCATTTTTTTGTACGAGAAGCTCTAATAGACCCAATTATGCGCATGATTTCCCCCACTCCCACGACTTTTTCATTCCATTTCCATCGAACATTATTCGCAAAAAATAAAAAAGTTTGCGTATGTTTGTAGAAATAAAAGATAACCCGACATGATTCTTTCCCGGCTATCCATAGTCAATTTCAAAAACATTGCCCAAGCGGATCTGAGTTTTTCGCCCAACATCAATTGTTTTTTAGGCAATAACGGCATGGGGAAAAGCAATCTGTTGGATGCTATCTATTACCTTTCGTTTTGTAAGAGTTATACCCGCAATCCCGATTCGCAGAACATCAGGCACGGAGAAGACTTTTTCGTCGTACAAGGTTATTACGAGCGTAACGGAAACGAAGAAGAACTGTATTGCGGTATCAAACGCCGACAGAAAAAAGCGTTCAAACGGAACAAAAAAGAATATGACCGGTTGTCGGATCATATCGGGTTTGCCCCCTTAGTCATGGCCGCTCCGTCGGACAACGAATTGATTTTAGGCGGAAGCGAAGAGCGAAGAAAGTTCATAGACTTGGTTATCAGCCAATTCGACAAACAATATTTAAGTACGCTCATACGGTACAACAAAGCGTTGGAACAACGCAATGCTCTGTTGAGACAGGAGTGTTCCGAAGAGATGCTATATGACATTTGGGAAGAGCAAATGGACTCGACAGCTGCACAAATTCACAACAGCCGCGACCGTTTTCTGCAATCGTTTATTCCCGTATTCCGGCGGTTTTACAACGAAATTTCATCGCAAAACGAATCGGCCGATCTCATTTACAAATCCCATCTTTCCGAGGGCGCACTGCTGCCGCAACTGAAAGCCAACCGCCACAGAGACCTGATACTGGGATATACCTCCCGAGGCATACATCGGGACGACATGGACATGATGCTGGGTGAGTATCCCATGAAACGCATAGGCTCGCAAGGACAATGCAAGACTTATCTGATCGCCTTGAAACTGGCTCAATACGATTTTTTGCGGGAACAAGGCGATACCGCGCCTATCTTGTTGCTCGACGATATTTTCGACAAGCTCGATGCCGAGCGCGTAAAACAAATCGTGAAATTGGTTTCGTCAGATCATTTCGGGCAAATATTCATTACCGACACAAACCGGAAGTATTTGGACGAAATCATACATTTCATCGGGTCGCAATACAACATTTTCTCCGTCGATCGGGGAGAAGTTAAAATCTTGGAGGGAAAAACGCCATGAAAAAACAAGATGCACTTCCTATCGGCGACATTATCTCCCAATTCATCTCGGAAAAAAATTTCGGGCAGAAACTCGACGAAACGCAAGTCATGCGCTTGTGGCCCCGAATTGCCGGAGAGACGGTAAACTCTTATACGCAATCGATGTATGTACACAACCGAACGCTCTATGTGCGTCTATCATCTGCTGTTCTTCGCAACGAGCTGACGATGTTGCGAAACGAACTTCTAACCCGTATCAACGCAGAATTCGAACATCGGGTTATCGACAACATTATTTTCAGATAAAGATAAAAAAACAGACAATGGAAACAACATCTCCTGCATTTCGACACACGCTTCCGCTTCAACTCCGCTTCAACGACATAGACCTGCTGGGGCATGTAAACAACTCGGTATATTTCTCTTTCTACGACTTGGGGAAAGCCCGTTATTTCGAGACCGTGAAAGCCCAGAATATCGACTGGAAGAAAGCCGATGTCGTTGTCGCCAACGTCAATGCCGATTTCCTATCGCCCATCTACCCGGGTGAACCCATCGCTGTGCAAACCTGCACGGTCGAAATAGGGAACCGCAGTTTCAAATTGTTACAGCAAATTGTCAATACCGAAACCGGGCAAATAAAGGGTGTTTGCCATACAGTCATGGTGGGATTCGATATAACGGCCGGTCGTGCCGCCCCTATCAGCGACGAATGGAAAGAGGCGCTTTGCCGGTTCGAAGGAAAAGAACTTCGGAAAAAGTAACGAAATATAGCACGTAGTCCGAGCTTTTTCATCGCGTTTTATTACTTTTGTACAAGATAAAGCCTAAAACAAATATGAATTTTACCGAAAAAATAGAGGAAATCCTACGAAAAGAGGCTCAGGCCATTCTGGATATACCGGTCACAGACCAGTTTGAAAAAGCCGTCGAACTTATCGTCGAGCAGGTACATCGAAGGGGAGGGAAACTCGTTACCAGCGGAATGGGAAAAGCCGGGCAAATAGCCATGAATATCGCTACCACATTTTGCTCGACCGGGACTCCTGCCGTATTTCTTCACCCCAGCGAAGCTCAACACGGAGACTTGGGCATATTGCAAAAAAACGATTTGATGCTGGTCATCTCCAACTCGGGGAAAACTCGCGAAATACTCGAACTTCTTCAACTGGCTTCGAACCTAATGCCCGAATTGAAATTCATCGTCATTACCGGGAACAACCGAAGCGAACTCGCCCAACGTGCCGACGTATGCCTTTTTACCGGAGCCCCGGGAGAAGTATGCCCACTTGGGCTAACACCGACGACCTCGACCACGCTTATGACGGTTATCGGCGATATTCTGGTCGTAGGCGCTATGGAGGCGACTCATTTCGACGCCCATCAATATGCCTTGCGCCACCACGGAGGATACTTGGGAACCCGTTCCAGAGAACAAAGTCAGAATAAATAAACCACGAGGACATGCGTAAAATCATAGGCATAGGAGAAACTATTCTCGACATTATTTTCAGGAACAACCAACCCTCTCACGCCGTTCCAGGAGGTTCCACGTTCAATACGCTCATTTCGCTAGGGAGATTAGGTGTACCGGCCACATTCATCAGCGAAATCGGGAAAGACACGGTCGGTGACATCATCATCGACTTCATGAAAAAAAATGGCGTTTGTACCGAGAATCTGGATATTTTTTGCGAAGGGAAAACACCCATCTCGCTGGCTTTCCTCGACGAGAATAACGAAGCCCGATACATGTTCTACAACCAGTTTCCCGAAGAAAGACTCAACTTCGTGTGGCCGCGCATTGAAAAAGACGACATTATCATATTCGGGTCTTATTTCGCCTTGAATCCGGCACTTCGGAAAAAGGTATGCGAGCTGGTGGAATTTGCCAAAGAGAGAAAAGCAATCATCTATTACGATCCTAACTTTCGCGATGCCCATGCCCATGAAGCTGTGAAACTCATGCCATCGGTACTCGAAAACCTCGAATATGCCGACTTGGTGAAAGGTTCGGCAGATGACTTCAACAATCTGTTCCACGTCACAGATCCTCAAAAAATATATACGGATCATATCAAATTCTACTGCCCGAACTTTATCTGTACGTTAGGTAGTAAAGGAGTGAAGCTATTTTGTGAAAAAGGCGACAAACATTTTGCGACAACCCCTGTAACACCTGTCAGTACGATCGGCGCAGGCGATTCTTTTAATGCAGGAGTTCTGTTCGGACTGCTCAAACACGACATTACGCTCGATAAGCTATACAGTCTTACTCCCGAAGAATGGGAACCGATCGTACGATACGGAATGGAGTTCGCCGCAACCGTCTGTTGCAGTATGGACAACTACATAACACCGGAGTTCGCTGCGAATTATATTACCCCGGAGTAATCCAAACGCCCTATAAATATTCTAAAATAAAACAAACCTCGGTACGGCTAACTATCGCATTGTCTTATATTTGCAATAAAATTTCATCACCGAACGATATGCGTTACCTACAACTTTGTTCTTTGCTCCTCGCATTGAGCGCTTGCTCTACGCACAGCCCAGACATTGATGTGGCGTGTGAAATCGACTTGCAAAACAACTACTTGTTAAAATGGGAAACCACGCCGAGGATCGAAGGAGAAGTTCAAGTTTACCGATCGACCGACCCCGAGCATTTCGATACAGCAAAAGAACCTGTCGCAACAGCAAGCATTCAGACAGGTTACACCGTTGTCCCGGATAGTCTGCAAACATATCGTTATTACTTTCTTCTTCGGTTTAACGACCGATACGACCGTATCGTAGGGCCACGTGCCGAACGATTGAAATATATCGAAAACTTCCGGGACTTAGGCGGATATGAAACCAAAAACGGCAAACAAATACGATGGGGGAAAATTTTCCGGTCGGGCGAATTTAACTCTTTGACGGCAAACAGCATCAACCGGATAAAAAACATGGGGATAAAAACATTAATCGATTTTCGGGATAGCGAAGACATCATCAAAACGAGTCCCGAACTAGGCTTCGATAATGTAATCAATCTGCCGGGCTCCCTTCATTACAGACAAAATTTATTACCCCGACTCGAAAAAGAGGAACTGAGACGAGGAGATGCCAACCTGTTCATGCAAGATCTATACGTCGCGATGGTTTCCGGTTCGAAAAGAGCCTTCAAATCAATGTTCAACCAGTTGCTGGTAGAAGATAATTACCCCATCGTTCTCAGCTGTATAAACGGAAAAGACTATACCGGATTCGCCGTATCGCTTTTACTCAGCGCTTTGGATATACCCGAAGACGTTATCATGAACGACTATCTGCTCTCCAACCGTTATTTCGACAAACGAAGAACCTCGTTCGATCCTAAAAACTGTTGCGACGAAACACAAGAAGCTCTATCGTTGATACAATCGGCCGACAGCCGATTCCTATCCTATGCCCGCGATTATATCCGTCAACAGCACGGGTCTATCAATAACTACTTGGAAGAAGAATTAGGACTTACACCCGAAAAGAAAAGGCAATTAAAACATCTGCTGCTACACTGATCTTCGAACGGTCTTTAAGAACAATTCCAAGAAACATATGAATATAAGTCACAATATGAAACCGGGCCGATTCGAAAAATCGCCCCGGTTTGTGTTATACTCTTTCATCAAAGAACTATCAGAAAGCATGGTTCCGTAGAAAATCAGGGGTATTAAACCTGAATGTTAGCGATGAATCTCTTGTTGATAAATACATTTCTGTCTTCTTGGTGAATGATTAAAGCCACCGAATAGATTCTTGAAAAATTTAATTTCTCCGTCACTGCGTGCCCCGTAGCTTTACGGGGTATTTCAATTTTCTCTATCGAAGATATTTTAAAACTCCTCCTCTGTGTTTTGCTATGCAAAACATAGGGGAGGTGGCACGAAGTGACGGAGGGGTTAAGGTATTAGTTAGGTGATTCCAAAAGACGATATTATACATTTAACCTCTTCTCCCCTGCCATACCCTAGTATTACGGGGAATTGTGTAAATAGTATAGAGGAGAGGAGTTAGAGGTATGAAAGGAGAAAAATTACTAAATATCGACCAATCCGAAATTATTCTGTTTTTTCAAGCAGTATATTGTACTCAAATCGAATATATTCCGATTTTTATCGTACCTTTGCCGGCACAAACAAAACTTTAACGTACGACAAGTTTTTATTCACCCTCTCCCCTTAGCCCCATTGAGGACGAAAAAAGGCCTTGTGCCCATGCGATAAAGCAAAAAATTACGACATTATAAATGAAAACATTTCAAGAATTAGGTATCTGCGACGAGATACTGAAAGCGATCACCGAGTTGGGATACGAGAATCCTATGCCCGTGCAGGAGCAGGTAATCCCTCATCTACTTAACGAAGAAACCGACTTAGTAGCACTGGCCCAAACCGGCACAGGAAAAACTGCCGCGTTCGGGCTGCCCGTTATCCAGCGCATCGATTTATCTCTGTGTAAACCGCAAGCGCTCATCTTATCGCCCACACGGGAACTTTGTTTGCAAATAGCCAGTGACCTGACCGATTATTCGCAATATGTCAGCGGATTGCGTATATTGCCCGTATATGGAGGTTCGAGTATCGAGAGTCAAATAAAAACACTGAAAAAAGGCGTACACATCATAGTCGCCACACCGGGACGACTCGTCGACCTGATCGAACGGCGCACGGTACAACTCGACCATGTTTCGACCGTAATCATGGACGAAGCCGACGAAATGCTCAACATGGGTTTCCTCGACAGCATCAACGCAATTCTTTCCAAAGTACCCCAAGAGCGTAAAATGCTGCTCTTTTCGGCCACCATGCCCAAAGAAATCGAGCAGATCGCGCGTACCTATATGCACGAACCGAAAGAGGTAGTCGTGGGAAGCCGAAACGAAGGAGCCGAAAACGTACGACACGTGTACTACATGGTACATGCCAAAGACAAATATCCGGCACTCAAAAGAATCGCCGACTATTACCCAAATATATACGGAATCATATTCTGCCGTACCCGTCGGGAAACACAAGAAATCGCCGACCAACTTATCGCCGACGGATACAATGCCGACTCCCTCCACGGAGAGTTGTCACAAGCCCAGAGGGATGCGGTCATGCAAAAATTCAGATTGAGAAACCTGCAATTGCTCGTCGCCACCGACGTTGCCGCCCGCGGACTCGACGTTACCGACTTGACCCACGTCATCAACTACGGATTGCCCGATGACATAGAGACTTACACGCACCGCAGCGGACGTACCGGCAGAGCTGGGAAATCGGGTGTTTCGGTCGCCATCGTGCACAGTCGTGAAAAAGGGAAAATGCGTGCCATTGAAAAGATTATCGGCAAAAAATTCGAGCGGGGAATGGTTCCCACCGGAGAACAAATCTGCGAGAAACAGCTCTTCAACCTCGCCGACCGTATCGAAAAAGTAAAGGTAAACGAAGAAGAGATCGCCAAATACCTGCCGAACATCTCCCGAAAACTGGGGTGGCTCACCGAACAAGACCTCATCAAGCGAATCGTATCGCTCGAATTTAACCGGCTCATAGATTATTACCGCGATACCCCCGATTTGGATATCCCCGACGAAAACACTCGCAAACCCAAAGAGGGTAATTTTGCGAAGGAAGGACGTAACGGACGTAAAAAAGACATTCGCACGGCCGAAGCCGGATTCGAACGTATATATATCAACTTGGGAAAGGCTCACGGATTTTTCCCGCCCAACCTCATCGAAATGGTCAACTCCCTCGTACCGGGGCGTGTAAACATAGGACGTATAGACCTGCTGTCTTCCTACTCGCTTTTCGATGTGGAAAAAAGCAGCGCTCAAAAAGTCGTCGGAGCACTGAAAGGCAACGAATTCTACGGACATCGCATATATGCCGAGTTGGCGACCGATAAAGATTACAGCGCACCGAAAGGAAAAAGAAAAGGCAAAGAAGAAGGAGGACGCAGAACGAACGAAAAACGTTACGGGAATTCCCGAAGGGACCATTCGGAAAGCCGGTCCAGACGAGACCGTTCTTCCTCCAAGACAAAGAGAAGCTCATACTCGTCCAAGAAGAGAAAAGGATAAATGCGCTGTGACGCAAACTTCCGACTACTTGAATATTCAGATGTAGACTCTATCACCATACGAAAAGCCGGCCAATCGTTGGTCGGCTTTTCTTTTATATTGCAGAAACGAAATTTTCATCTGGGTTCGATTCAGTAAAAATCCGTGAGGGATAAACCTGAATTTAGCGATGAACTTCTTATCGGTAACCACATTCCAAATCTCTTCGGAGAGGTTGAAAAGATTTCATAAGATTCTTAACTGTAAGGGTTAACGCTTTCACCCAAATGGCACTTTCTCTCTATTCCCTTGTGTCTTCACCACCCGATAAAGATAGGGTATTTGGGAATGATGTTTTTGTTTGGATTAACTCTCTCGCCCTGTGGGCACTCCCCCTATATTCCCTTACGGGAACACCCAGTAATGCTACGGGGAGCTGCGTTAGCTATATAGAGAAGAGGGGTAAAATAGCCCCTCCCTCTGCTCATCGCAAATGAATAGAGTGTTACTTTAAACTCCTCCTCTGTGTGGCGAAGCCATATAGGGGAGGTGGCACGCAGTGACGGAGGGGTTAAACAATACAATCGAACAACCTTTCTAACCCCTCTCCTCAGAAACTACCGTTCCTTCGGTCTCTCCCCTATATTTTGCGGAGCAAAACACAGGGGAGAAAGAGCAATACCAACAGCAGGAACAAAATTGAGTACTCCCCTCTCTCCCTGCCGCTTCCCGTAGCATTACGGGGTATCGCACTGTAATAGGGAAAGTGCCCACAGGGCGAGGGGATTGAAAAGATTATATAATTTTTGATGGAGGGGGTAAAGGCATAAAAGGACAATCCCCACTAATTATCGACTGAGTCTTGTTTTCTCCTCTCGATCCTACTATATTTGCATAAAATATAGATATATTATGAATATCATTCAAAAAATCAAGTTGAATAATCCAGAAAAAGAAAACCTGCAAAAAACTCTATATGAAATAGATACTCTATCAAAAAGATGGACGGGGATTCAAAAATCGGGAGAATCGGACTCCGAAGCGATACAAAAGAATATCGAAACGACTATTTCGGCTTCGCTCTCCCTCGAAAACATACCTTACACGGCTTTGCAAATCCAAAAGATAATAGCGAGACAAAAAGCTACCAATGACAAAAAACAGAGCCTTATTATAGGATACGATACCGTACTGAGGGCACTTTATACCCACCCTCACAACTATCCGCTTCTCGAAGACACTATCGTCACGATACATGCGGCCCTGTTTCCCAACGGGAAAATACATTCGAACGATGAACCGGCCGGTAAACCCAGCGTCGTCAATTTCCTCGACTACAAAGCGCCTACCCTATTCAGCCGTAACCAAGCGGTATCGGTCAATAACGAAATACGGGATTTGGTCGAATGGACCAACGACGAATTAAGTAAACACGAACATCACGCACTCGTTGTCATCGCAGCTTTTGCCTACGAATTCATTTCCATACACCCGTTCCGGGAAGGCAAAGGAGAACTATCGCGCATTCTTTCCACCTTGCTGTTGCTGCAAAACGGATACGAATGGGCCAAATTCGAATCTATCGATAATCTCATCGAGAAACGTCGGACAGAATATTATGGAACCTTGAAAGAGGGTCAGCAAAATCGCTACTCATCTCGCGAGGATATCTCGGCATGGATTCTATTCTTGTGCGATATATGGCTTCAATCCATACGAAACCTCGTCCCCACCCCATTAACCGAGACGACCCCCACACTCGATTCGACGGATATTCCCCTACGAAACAAGAATATAACGTCACACTCTGCCGAACCGGGCAACCCGCCTGTCTATCTGAACGCCCGGCAAAAACGGATATTGTCTTTCATGGAAGACGAAGGCCCGGTAAAAGTAGGCGACATCGCACAAGCCCTCAAACCCGTGTCCATCAACACGATAAAAAAAGATTTGCTCTATCTGCGGCAACAGAATTTCGTCGAAATTCACGGAGTACTGAAAGGTTCCATATATACGTTGAAAAAATAGAACTTTAAAAAGGTGAAAAATTAAACCGTTTCTCCATAACAATCGGGGCAAAAAATATATATATTTGCACAGTATGTGAAGGGGCGGTCGTAGTAGAGCTCAATCGCAAGATTTTGTTCACTATATATAGCTTTCCCCGAAACAAAAACAACCTTAACGATCCATTAACACACATCAACCCGATTATCTAAAAAGGAAACAAAAAGACAATGAAAAAAATTCTTGTAATCGGAGCGACCGGGCAAATCGGTTCGGCATTAATGACAAAACTCCGCAAAGAGTATGGCAACGACAACGTCGTAGCGGGATATATCGAGGGCGTGCCTCTAAGCGATGAGTTGAAAAACGGCGGCCCTTTGGAAATTGCCGATGTAACCAATGCCCAACAAATCGCAGCCATCATCGACAAATATAAAATCGACTCGATATACAACTTAGCAGCCATATTGTCGGCACAAGCCGAAAAGCGTCCATTATTGGCATGGAATATCCAGATAGGAGGAGTACTCAACCTTCTCGAAATATCGAGAGAAAAAGGTTGCTCGCTCTTTACCCCCAGTTCCATAGGCGCATTCGGCGACTCGTCGCCCAAAATGAAGACTCCGCAAGAAACCATACAACGGCCGCGTACCATCTACGGAGTGAGCAAGGTATCGTGCGAATTGCTGAGTGATTATTATTTCTATCGCTACGGGGTAGATACCCGGTCGGTAAGGTTTCCGGGACTCATTTCGTACGAGACATTGCCGGGAGGCGGTACGACCGACTATGCCGTAGAAATATACTACGCCGCCGTCAAGGGCGAGAAGTTCGAGATTCCGGTCAAGGCGGGGACATTCATGGATATGATGTACATGCCCGATGCCCTGAAAGCGATGGTGATGCTGATGGAAGCCGACCCGTCCAGACTGAAACACCGCAACTCGTTCAACATCGCATCGATGAGCTTCGATCCCGAAATTATCTACAACGAAATCAAGAAATTCTATCCCGATTTCGTAGCCGAATACCGTATCGACCCCGTGCGGCAACAAATAGCCGATTCGTGGCCCGATATGCTCGATGATTCGTGCGCCCGTGCCGAATGGGACTGGAAACCCGACTACGACCTCGAATCGATGTCGATAGACATGATCGACCACTTGAAAAAGAAACTCCTTAAATAAACGCCTATGTTCACACAAATGAAAGATCATCTGGCAAAGCAGCTTGCCGAGATAAAAGCAAACGGACTGTATAAAGTAGAGCGTACGATTATCACGCCGCAAAGTTCTGCCATACGAATTACCGAACATAGCGGAAAAGTGTTGAATTTCTGTGCCAACAATTACCTGGGACTATCCGACAATCCCCGGCTCATCTCCGCCGCGAAAAAGGCGATGGATTCCCACGGATTCGGCATGTCGTCGGTACGGTTCATTTGCGGGGCGCAAGACCTGCACCGCGAACTCGAAAAAGCGATTGCCCGCTATTTCCATACCGAGGACACGATTCTCTATGCAGCTTGTTTCGATGCCAACGGAGGCGTATTCGAACCCTTGTTCACCGAAGAGGATGCCATCATCTCGGATGCGCTCAACCATGCATCGATCATAGACGGCGTGCGCCTTTGCAAAGCCAAACGCTATCGCTATGCCAATGCCGACATGGAAGAACTCGAACGGTGCTTGCAGGAAGCACAGGCTCAACGATTCCGTATCATCGTCACCGACGGAGTATTCTCGATGGACGGTAATGTGGCTCCAATGGACAAGATTTGCGACTTGGCCGAAAAATACAATGCTTTGGTCATGGTCGACGAATGTCACTCGGCAGGAGTCGTAGGCTCCAAAGGAAGAGGAGTAAGCGAACTGTACAACCTGTACGGGCGTATCGACATTCACACCGGGACATTGGGAAAGGCTTTCGGAGGCGCTATCGGCGGATTCACCACCGGACGCAAAGAGATTATCGACATGCTGCGTCAGCGGTCGAGACCCTACCTTTTCTCCAACTCGCTCCCTCCCGCCGTAGTAGGAGCAGGAATAGAAGTATTCAAAATGCTCGACGAAAGCGACGAACTCCATACCCGCTTAATGGAGAACGTCACCTATTTCCGAGACAAGATGCTCGCAGCAGGCTTCGACATCAAGCCTACCCAATCGGCCATTTGTGCAGTCATGCTGTATGATGCCAAGCTATCGCAATCGTTCGCCGCACAAATGCTCGACGAAGGCATTTATGTAACGGGGTTCTATTATCCTGTCGTTCCGCAGGGCCAAGCCCGCATACGGGTACAACTTTCGGCCGCTCACAAGAAGGAAGAACTCGACGCTTGTATCAAGGCATTCATTAAAGTCGGAAAAAATCTGGGAGTCCTCAAATAAAATTACGATTCCTCATACAGAGACAAAGGTCGTTTCCAACATTGGAAACGACCTTTGTCATTCGTAAATCGAGCCGACGGTCAATCTAATGATTCTGTAGAAAATTCATGGGGTGGAAATGAATTTCAGCGATGTATTTCTTGTCGACAAACACATTCCTATCTCCTCGGTGAACGGTAAAAAAGTAGCTGAATAGCTTTTGATAAAAATCAACCCCTCCGCCACTTCGTGTCACTTCCCCTATATTCCCTCGGGAACACCCCGCAATGCTACGGGACACGGCAAGGAAAGAGGTTAAAAAATACACCGATAGTGTCATACCAATCCCCCGCTGTTCTAAGTTAAAATACAAGGGAAGAGTGTAAAATATCTCACAATGTCGCAGAGCACGACAGGGAGAGGATTAAAAGTGCTGCTCCGAACCTTATTCCCTCCGGCGCTTTGTGGGTATCTCCCTTCTCTCCTATTGCTTCGCAACATAGGAGAGACACAGAAGAAACAATCGTTTCTGAGAAAAGGGATTAGAGGTATGAAAAGACAGTCCCCTCCGATTTCTTATTGATCCGATATCCTCACTAATTATCGACTGAGCAAATTAATCGCATAACGCCTTGTTTTTTAATAAAATTCAGCTACATTTGTAAATACGAACTACATACGGGACTGAACATACACAAGCGATCGAACGCTTATCGACTGTATCAAGATAAATCGAACCATGAAAACAAACCGAGTCATCAAAATTTTTCTCGCCTCCTCCGAGGAGTTAGAGGCCGATCGTTATCGTTTCGGGAACCTCATTAGAAAACTGGACAATATTTATGAGAAACGAGGCATACGCATCGAATTATTCGAATGGGAAGACTATGATGCCGCCTACAACGGCATGCGCAAGCAAGACGAATACAACGAACGAGTGAGAGCGAGCGACATGTTTCTGGCACTATTTCATAAAAAAGCGGGAAAATTTACCATCGAGGAGTTCAACATCGCCCGAAAAGCGTTCGACGAGCAGGCTTCTCCCAAGATATACACCTATATAAAAGACCTCGAAGCAGGCGAAAGCGAAAGTAGGGAACTGGCAGAGTTCAAACGACTCATGCTCGAAGAGCTGGGGCACTATTGGTGTCGATACAGCAACTTCGACACCATGCAGCTGCATTTTGTCCTACAATTGCAAATGGTAGAGGCCACCACCCCGATAAAGGTGGAGGTAAAAGAGTCGCAGGTGAAAATAGGAGACAGTACGATCGCCGACTTGAACAATGTGCCTTTTACCTCGGAGAATGCCACGCACAGAGAACTGCAATCACGGAAGGAACAACTCGATCGGGAAATCGGTAATGCCGAGTCAGGCGGCCGGAGAGGATTCTTCGGGCAACGTTCCCGTATGACCGACGAGGAACTCGCTAATCTGAGGGAAGAACGCGAGAGTGTAACCGAACAGATAGAGCGACAAGAAAAGGCACTCGTAGACACAGCAATGTCTATCGCCCGCATGCAGGGCGGTGAATGCAGCCCCCGTATGAGAACAGCCGCCGAACTGTTTGAAAAAGGAGAGATCGACAAAGCGGAAGCCGTTCTCAAAGAAGACGATATGGAAGCCGATGCCACGAACGCAAAATTGAAATTCGATACAGCAGCGCAGCCAACCGCCGAACTCACCCGAAACATAGAACGATGTGCGGGAGAATACATGCTTAAAGCTCGTATCGTCGTCAGTGGAATAGCCGACGAATCGAGATACCGACAAGCGGTAAAACTCATGTCAACGGCGATAGACCTTGTTTCGGGACGACTGCCCGAAGAAACATTGGCAGAATACCTGTTCGACTATGCCGTACTGCTTACAGATACAGGTCAACAAACAAAAGCCCTCGAAACGTGGGAACGACTATCGGGCATATACGAACGTTTATATCGCAAAGCTCCTCAGAAGTATGCCTACGGTTACGCCGGCGTATTAAACAATATGGCCGTACTTTACAGCGATAAGGGCGATTTCGACCACTGCCTATCCAAATACTTGAAAGCCATAGACATTTATGATTGGCTCGACCGGGAAGAACCGGGCATATATGACGACGATATAGCCCGTCTCAAAAATAACCTCGGAACACTTTACTCCGACCGGGACGAATATAACAAAGCCTTATCGGAGTTCAACGAGGCTGCACGCATACGATTTGAGCTCCTCGCCAAAGACAACGACCCCGATTCCCGATCGGCTTTGGCCGACATTTATTGTAATATGGCTACGGCATTGCAATTTTCGGACCACCCCCAAGAAGCTCTGCGATACATAGCCCAAGCGCACGCCATACTCGACGAGCTGGACAAGGAGTTTCCGAGAATATACGAGTACAAACTGTACTCGATTTTAAATCGGGAAGGCTCGATTTATACACGGCTCGACCAACTCGACAAGGCGGAAGAATCCTTGCAAAAATCCCTACAATTGGCTACGAATCTCGCCTCCCGCATGCCATTGGCTCATAGTGCCGACTTGGCCACGGCAAAAATGGAAATGAGCGGGCTGAACTATGTGCTCGGCAAAAACGAAGAGGCAAGGAAAGGTTTCTGCCAAGCATTGGATATATTCAGACGGTTGCAAACGAAAGAACCGGTTTACGACCACCCAATCGCCACCGTTCTCCAAAATTTGGGTGTCATCTGCCGCCACGAGGAGAAATACGAAGACGCGGAAAAGTTCCTCAAAGAGGCACTGGATATTCGCGAAAGACAGCACGCCCAAGTCCCATACTCCTTCACCGCCGACCATGCCAAAGTCTGCCGGGACTTCGGAGATTTGCTGGTCGATATGGGAGAAAACGACCGGGCCGGCGAGATGTTCGAGAAAGCGGTAACGCTATATACAAATGCCGCCGAAAAAAGCGGACATCTAAAAGTATCCATCGCCGATTCGATTTATGCATGGGCAGATACTCGCCTCGACTCCGAGGAATACGACCGGGCCGAATCCCTGTTCAAACAAGCATTGAGCATATACAGCAGGCTCACCGACGACAAAACGAGCTACGACATGGCACGAACATGGAGCCGCATGGGCGATCTCTATATGCTTTGGGAAAAGCCCCAAGCCGTGCCTTCTTATGAAAAAGCACTATCGATGTTCAAGGAACTGCACGCCCCAGACTCCGACTATCGAGAAGAGACGGCTCACATAACCAACTGTATGGCACTAATTTCCAGCGCAAACGAAGAATATGACCGAGCGAGTGAGCTATACGAAGAGTGTATATCGATTTACGAATCTCTCTGTAACGACGGGCACGACAATCGAGCCGACTTAGCGGAAGCCTATTGCAGTCTGGGCGAAACCCATTGCAATCTGGAAGCAGCCGAACCTGCCCGCGAATGTTTCGAAAAATCGTTGAAACTTTATCGAGAAATAAATGCCTGCCCGGTTCCCCTGCATATCGACAAAATGGCAGTCGTATTGAAGAAACTCGGTATCGTACTTTATGTATGCGAAGAATACGACACAGCCATTACGCTCTATCTCGAAGCCTACGAATTACTAAACGCCATCTACCGGAAAACAGGAGAATGCGGCGAAGAATTAGGTTCGGTAGCGCTATGCCTTTCGGAAACATTCGCAGATACCGGAAAAGCCCGAAAGGCGAGAAAGTACTACGACATCGCTTTGAAATTCGGAGCTATCGAAGAAGATGATGAGGAGGATTACAACGATGACAAAGATGAGGAAGACGAAATCGATGAGGACATGGAGGAAGATGACGAAGACGGCGAGTGTAAAGAAGGCAATGAGACAGACGAAGCTCGAACGATAGAAGACATAAGAATCGCCAAGAAAAACGCCCATCGCTTTAAAACGGCATCGGACTATCTGGAAGCCGCAAAATGCTATACTGACAAGGGAGACTTGCAGAAAGCGAAAGAGTTATATATCGATGCAATAGACATCTGCGAAAAATACCTCGTCGGAGGATTTACCGAAGACACCTATCGGGTAAAAGCAGAATGTTGCAGGAATTTCGCCGATATAATCAAGGAAGAAGGACACCTTGAAAATGCTATGGCTTTCTATCAAGAAGCTCTGCGTATCTATAAAATACTGAAATTCTATTCACCGGACTATGAACAAGCCCTATCCGAAGTAGAAAGGCGCATAAAAATTTTCACATAAAAGAGACTACCTATCATATAAAAAGTTAAAAAATGATATATATTTCAACCTTGACTATCCTTTTAACAAACCTTTCTGTCTCTTTATCATAAACTTTTAACACATTAAAATTTATGATGAATACCATGAAAAAAGGATTGGGGTTACTCATGCCTCTTTTCCTAATGGCTTGCAGCCAACAAGCTACGATCAGCAAAGACACTCTGAAAGACAAAATCGCCGGTGGGTGGGCAGGTAAAATGATAGGGGTATCTTACGGACTCCCTACCGAATTCAAAGCATTGGGCAAGATGTATGAAGATTCTATCCATTGGACTCCCGTCCGAGTAAAAGATGCTTTGTGGGAAGACGACTTGTATGTACAGCTAACCTTGATGGACGTAATGGACAAACACGGTATGCAAGCCGAACAAAAAAAATACCAAGAGGCTTTGGCAATAGCCGAGTTCAGACTATGGCACGCCAATGTACAGACCCGCAAAAATTATTTCGACAGCATATTTCCGCCCCAATCGGGACAGCCCGAATTCAACCTCCATGCCGATGACATAGACTTTCAAATTGAAGCCGACTATATCGGGTTCATGTGTCCCGGTATGCCGCAGACAGCCAACAAAATGGCCGATTATATGGGTCATATCATGAACTACGGCGACGGTGTGTATGGCGGTGCATTCGTAGCCTCGCTGTATAGCGAAGCCTATTTGCAGAACGATATCCGGTCTGTCATCGAAAAAGCATTGCTCTCTTTACCGGCCGAAAGCGGCTATCGCAGAATCATTGAAGATGTCATCGCTTTTCACCAAGAAAATCCCGATGACTGGACTAAGTGCTGGCAAATGTTAGAAAACAAGTGGGCTCGCGCGAACATTTGCAACCCCGGTACGAAATACAATATCGATGCCAAACTGAACGGAGCCTACATCGTTATAGGATTGCTCTATGGAGAAGGAGATATAAACAAGACATTGGAAATATCCACCCGCTGTGGACAAGACTCCGACTGCAACCCGTCCAACGCTTTGGCTGTTTTGGGTATCATCAAAGGATTCAGCGCATTCCCCCAAGAGTATAGAGAAGCTATCGAAAAAATCGGAGACAAACCGTTCGTTCACACCAACTACTCTTTCAACAAAGCGGTGGAACGCACTGCGGATTATGCCGAAAAACTCATTGTGGAAAATGGCGGTAAAGTAACCGAAGACAGTTACTCCATCGTACTGCAAGAACCGGTTGCCCTTCCTATGGAAGATGCGTTCCCCAACTTGGTATACAGCAAACGCGCAGCCATCGTCGATGCCGACAAAGACAGTTGCTGGACTTTGAAAGGGAATTGGCAGGATGCCGAAAACGGTTATGTGAAATATAGCGAACAAGCCGGCGATGAAATAATGTTCACTTTCGAAGGAACAGGAGCTTCTATCGAAGGCTGGTGGGTTAAAAACGGAGGCAAAGCCGACGTATATGTCGATGGTATATTCAAACGCACGATAGACTGCTTTTACTACTATGCCAAACAAGAACACCGCAACATAAACATCTTCCACATCTTGAACTTGGAAGAAGGGAAACACACCATTAACATAGTAGTCAAAGGAGAAAAGAGAGAGGAATCGGAAGGCTGTGCAATAGGTGTTCGTGGCGCCATCGTTTTCAAAAACGGCACAAAGTCATACGATGCCATATAGAAAGCCCTACATTCATTCTTATCGGCAGTAAATCTCAATAAATGTATTCCCCTATATTTTGCTGTGCAAAGCACCCGTAATACTACGGGGCACAGCAAAGGAGGAGGGTAAAATATTCAAAGTAACATTTCACGACACCTTTCGAAGCCCCTGTATTACATGGGGCAATGAAATAGAGAGTGATGCCCCGAAGGACAAAACGGGCGGGACATCGTGAAAAAATGACAAAGGTCGGCGGGGAGTTTCCCCGCCGACCTTTGTTTATGAGGGCATCGTTCCCTGTGTCTTATTTCTTAATGAATTTCACGGTTTTCTCGGCTTCTGCGGTCGTTATCTTGACGAGATAGCAACCTTTTGCCAAGTCGGCCACGTCGACCACCGTCTCTGTCGCCGTTCTCACCGGTTTTCCCGTGAGGTTGTATATGCAGAGTTCAAACTCGCCTTCCGTCACGCCCTCCACATGGAGAACACCGTTCGCATAGCGGGCAGATATAGCCTCTCGGTCGTTCTCTGCTATGCCGGTTCCCGGATCGTACGTGAAATAGGCCTCGAACGTGTAGTCGCCCACGAACTGTTCGACCGGCATCGTGTAACTGTTGTTTTCGTCCAAAGTCAACTCCATGATCGCACCAAAACTTGTGGGACCATACATCACCTTTTCCACAATGTAGTCTTCGGCAGGTGAGAAGGTGATCTTGAATGACTTGTCCGCTCTCAGAGATGCTCCGCTCTGGTAAGTTTCGGTTCCTTCGAGGTTGGATAAGGTGATAGTTCCTTCGCCTTGCTTAACCGAATAGGTGATGATATGCGTCACAACGGGAATCTCGGCAAATGAAACGGCTATCTCCGTATTTCCCGTCACCGTATAGGTATCTCCGCTCGTGAAGGCGCTGCCGTTGACGGTGAGCGATTCCAGCCGGTATCCTTGGGCCGGTTCGGCGGTGATGGTCAATTCCGAATTTTCTTCCACCGTGTTTGCTCCGGGCACAAGGGCCACACTGCCGTTCATCACGGTCAGCGTACCGTTCTCTACCGTCTCCGGCAAGGTCACCGTATAGGTGGCCGGCCGCTCCACGATCCGCAAAGTGAAATCGACGATGTTGCCGCCGTTGCCGGTAAGGGTATTGGGGATTTCGTCGGGATGCCCACAAGGATCCAAGTGACACCAGTCTATTTTCAAACGCACGCGGTATTCGCCGGGAGCAAGACTCTCGGGCAATGTGAAGGAGGGAACATCGTCCAGTCTGCTGTTATTCTCCGTAGTTTCGCCCTTGCTGTTCTTACCCCACTGAGAGTCACTCGGGCTATAAAACGTATAGGAGACCAGCTCGCCGTCGGCCGTGGGATAGTCGTCACTCCCCAAAGTATAAGAGAACGTGTAGTCCTTGTCGTAGTCGATGTATAGGTAGCCGTGCATCCATTCTCCTGCCCAATTAACGACAGGCTGTATCTCCTCTCCGGCATATGCTTCGAACACATGGTCGGTCTTGTCTACATAAACCGCTTGTCTTGTCGTGGAATATACCGATACCGAGAAAGGAGAAGTTCCTCCGTTCATAGTGATACTGCGGACATACCGCTGGTCATGTGACGAGTTCCCTTCGTACGTGCAGTATTCCGGTACGGCCTCTTCGAATTCGGCGGTAACCGTGGTCTCTTGCGTCAGCGTAAAAATGTTCACGTTTCTTTCCAATGCCACATCGTTCACCCGAATTTCTTTCAGCTGGTATCCGTCGGCAGGTTCTGCCACGACAGTCAACCTCGTATTTTCGGGTATTCCGGTTCCGCTAACCACTTCGGTGGAACCATTCATCACTTTCAATGTCCCTTGTTCGGGGTCGGGAGCAGCGATTGTCACGGTATAAAGCGTACTGTAATTGGGGAAATTCACCAATGTACCCGTATGTCCGTGACCTGAGATATCGGGAACTTCTACCCCCGAAATATCGGTAAAGTCATAAGCAGCCACCAAACCATCGGTCGTTCCGTCTACGGTAGCGTCCATATCGGCTTTAATTTCGTCCAAAGTCAACGCTTTATTATAGAAACGCAGGTCGTCCATCTCGCCATTCATAAAAAAGGAGGGAACAGATGCCGAACCGTCGCTGTTCGAATATCCGGCTCCGACCAAAACATCGAAGTTATTTTCCAGAGACTTAGATTGAAAATCGGCGTGTAGAGATTTCGATTCACCCAATACACCATCTACATAAATATTCGTCGTATTTTCGTTCCAGTCGAAAACCCAAGTCAAGTGCACCCATTGATTTTCAGTGAACGTGACACCTGTACCGTTACCTTTACCGCCCCACGGCGAACCGGCAGGGGAAAGGTTGGTAGAGAATCGTGTACTGGCATTCATATCGCCCCACATTTCCCAACCGACAGTACCGCTATTGGCCGTTCCCGTATAAGAACGTTTCGACACAAAACGGCAAGAACTACCCGAGAAAGGCATTTTCACCTTGCAAGTAACCGTGTAGGATTCACCGATAGCAATATTGAAATCATCGGCAGAGGGAATACGCATATAGCGATCCGTACCGTTCAGTTGCAATGTACCTTCCGAAACCACAGGAGGCTCGGTAACATCGGAAGTGAGCCAATCCATCGTGAATCGATAGAACACGAGTTGGAACCCGTCTTCACCCGGAAGATTACTATCCCATTTACCCTCTTCGACCAAAGCGCCTATTGTCCCATCGGGCAAAACCGTTAAAGAAGAATAGGCAGAATAACCGTCTACCAAACGTTTCTTTATCGGCCAAGTCTCGCCATCGTCTTCGCTCAGATAAACTGTGACATTCTCACGGGTTGTCGTACTTTCCGGAAGAGAGTGCAACAAACGGCTCTTTCCTTCCGATCCTTCGTCGGTAGAATAGGAGTAACGAATGATATCGCCGTTACAAGCCGGGTCTTTCAATTCCGTCTCGAAATAGGCTTTGCCCCAAGTCTGCCCCCGGTCGGTGGATTTACAAAAAATGCGGTTGCCCTTACTTGGATTGCGGATGCTCATTAAAATATCCCCGTCTTCAAGTTCCACCACTTTGGCCTCGTCTCCCACAGTCGTAGCTGCATTGGTCGATAAAGTCCAATTATCGCCTCCGTCATCGGAATAGATAGCATAATTATGAAGAGGGACTCCGGTAGCAGAAGTGGCACGAATCGCCAAAACAAACATCAAACGGCCATCTTTCAAGCATAAACCGTGACCCGATCCGGCAAAACCGGCATACCAACCGCTGTGGTTAGCATACACCTGATCGGTAATAGCTACCGGCTCGCTCCAAGAAACACCGTTATCGGTACTCTTAGAGACATAGATTCCTTGTCGGTTATATGGCGTTGCATTCCATAGACCTTGATCCCCCACGAACATACAAATCAAATTTCCCGTCTTTTTATCGAGTACCACAGCCGGATCGCCATATGTTTTACCGTTACCGCCCTGAGCAACGACAACCGGCTCCGACCAATTTTTACCGTTATCGGTACTTCTTCTCGACATAATGGAAATCGTATTGGGCAGGTCTCCCAAACTGCTGCCTCGTTTGTCCACCACAGCGACCAACGAATTGTCGGCAGCAGTCACCAAAGCCGGAATACGCCAATATTGGGAATCATAGTCTCCCATATTAAACAAGACGGTCCGCTCGGGAGCGTCCGACGCCCACGTCCAAGAAGCGCTTATGCACATCAAGAACAGCAACAAAAACTGTACACTTTTTTTCATGATAATTTTTAATTGTTTTGTTAATTATTGACTCACCGGCAAAATCCATTCGATATCGACACGATTCTACCGGAGAACCTTTTATTTTTAATCATTCAGTTTCACCGAATAAAGAAGAGATAATAACTCACGAAATTCTCAGAGACCCCAGAAGACACCATACAATACAAAAATTTATAGAAACGAACCCCTTACTTTCATACATACTGTGCCTCTCGCGGTATTTGAATTTTTCAGAAATCAATAGCCCCTTCTTAATAATATTAAGAAACAGTCAAATTTATATCCATAGGCTACACATATTTTTAATATTAAAAAATCAAAATGATTTCGGGAAATAAAAAGAATAACGTTTCGCGCCTCAGGTACACCCATCTCCTAAGCAACGCTCTCCCCTTCAATAGTTTAATAAGAATTATAATTTGTGATCGATCTTCTTCGTTGAAACAGGTTCTTCATAGTTTCCATTTCGTTTTTCATGATATAAAAATGCATTTTTATATAACTCCTTTTATATAAAACCCCAAATAGCACTTTATCCCTAGTGAAAAAATCTATTTTTTTCACTTAAAAAAAAGAAAGAAGAAGACATGAACCAAGCTCATCTATCCCAAGCCGTTATCAAACCTCTGTAACATAAAATCTTACACATAAAAAGCCGGACACATTATCACAATGTGCCCGGCTCGTCATCGCTTATCTATCTTTTGAAAACTCAATTTGCACCTTAAAATTCACATATCACATTTTTTTAACGGTCCGTTACTCATGCCTACATATCGATTCTCTTTTTCAGCACCCGGCTCTTTTCGGCCAAGAAGCCCATCACATGACTTTCAATGGAAAGGTCGATGGTACTGGTCAAATAGGAAGTATCTCTATGAGCGACGGCCAGCACAAAGTCTTTCACGATTCCAAAATCGCCGCCGGCATGACCTTCATATCCCGGCAAAGAAGATATATCTTTATTCCAAACCAATTTCTTATTTGTCAGAAAATCGGTTACGGTAAATTTTTTCATATCTCCCTCGATCCAGCCTTTCGTTCCCATAACACGGGTAAGACGGCCACCGGTAGCCGTAAAGGCTTCCATCGAGAAGGCTCCGGTAATATTGTTATCGAATTCGAGCGATGCCACGAAATGGTCGCATTGATCGTTATCGCATCGATAAACACATCGGCCATAATCGGAGGTTCTGAGCTTATCGAGAATCAAACTGTCGTACTTGTGGTTTTTACAATCGTTATCGGGAATATCGAACACATACAGGAATTGCCTCCTCTGCAAATATATCTTCTTGGCAGAATAAGGACACTGCGATTCTACCGGACAATCGAGACAACGCTCGGTAGAGCCGTCGGGCGCATTCTCCCTCTTGAACAGTTTCAAACCTCCATAAGCCGATACCGATTTGCAGGGTTTGTTCACAAGCCACCGCATCATATCCATATCGTGGCACGATTTCGCGATAATGATGGGAGTCGTGTCCTTCGAGCTTTTCCAGTTTCCTCGTACATAGGAATGGGCCATGTGGTGATAACGAATACATTCCATATGTTGTATGCTGACCAACTCGCCGATTTTACCCGAATCCAATACCTTTTTAAGCGCAATGAAATAAGGGGCATACCGCAAGACGTGGCAAATGCCCACAATACGGTCATAGCGCTTGGCGTATTTCAAAATATCCGTACACTCTTTTATCGACTGGGCGACAGGTTTCTCCAACAACAAATCGTATCCGGCAGCCATAGCCTTTAAAGCCGGCGCATAATGCAAGTTATCGGGTGTGGCGATGATAACTGCATCGGCAAATTTAGGGACATTGAATACTTCTTTCCAATCGCTGAAACAGTGCTCATCGGGGATACGATACAGATTTTTCATATACTCCTTACGCTCTGTATTGATGTCGGCTACACCTACAATTTTCAAAGAGTTAGGATAATGTTCCGAGTAACTGGCATACGTTCTTCCACGGGCTCCGGCTCCAATCACAATCGCTGTAACCGGTTTATCAACCACAGCCTCTTGACTTTCCAGATCGGACGAGAGTTCGTCGGCTAAATTGTCTGCCCCGACCGTTCCCCCCTTCAACGTTCCGACGGTCTGCGATATCGCCTGAAAATCGGAAAGAGCGGCTGCAACCGTAGTGGCTCCCATCAACCTTAAAAATTCACTTCTTTTCATTTCTATCAATTATATGAATACAAGATAACTCCGGCCCCCGGTTCAAAGGAACCGGAGTCATCTCGAAAAAAGTCTTCGATTACTTATCTCTTTACAATAAAAGGCTTGGTCGATTTACCCTCTTCCGTCGACAATACCAGATAATAAACTCCCGGTTGCATATCGGCAGTAGAAATTACCTCATCGAGTTGTACACCGTAATATGTTTTTTCCCATACACAAGTTCCGAGTGGAGTCACGACAGCTACCCGAGCCTTCATATCCTTACCGAAGTCGGCTTTCAACGTAATTTCTCCATAAGAAACCGTAGGATAGACTTGGAACGAATCGAGACTTACACGGTTTATTCCACTGGGAGTTTCGTCGGAAAGTATCATCGACAATTCCAATTCATCGTCACAACCCGATGCTCCGGTAGCTTTCACCGTAAAGCTGTAAATTCCCGGTTCGTTGGATTCTGCCGGGGTCCCTGAAATCAATCCTTCGGGCGTCAAAGAAAGGCCGACCGGCAACGAGCCTCCGGTAAGAGCGCAGGTAATACCTTCACCTTCTATTTCGAGTTGGAGCGAATAGGGATAACCTATGTATGCATCGGGACACTGATCGGTAACGATGAATACATCGCAACCTTCTCCCGATTTAATAACCAACGTGTATTCTTTTTGAATAGAAGAAACGTCATCGGAAATTTTGACGGTGAACGTATAAGAACCGTTCTTCGTCGGTGTACCGGCAAAAGCACCGTCTTTACTTAACGTAATACCGTCGGGAAGCGCGCCAGAAACGATTTCGAACTTCACTGCACCCTCTACATTATCCACAACGATATTGCTGTAATAAGGCTCATTGGCTACACCCGGCTCCAACGTTTTGGTCTTTACCATTAAGGTATAGGAATATAGAACCGTATAAATATCATAATCCCGTACAAACGGAAGAGTGAGCGAAGCCCCGTCAAAAACGGTGGCGCCATTATTAAAATATCCGGTTACATACACCTTATTGTAATCGGGAGACATCGTTACACACCAAGCGACTTCGTGCTGATTGGCATTATCGGGCGTAACCGTTTTTTCCAGTTGCATAAGTTCCCATGTAGAACCGTTATATTTAGCGACATAACCGTCATGACCTTTGAACGTATAATCTTTGGATTCTCCCCGAGGATTCATATTCACGGCAGTTCCTCCTTTCGAGCCGTCGCCGTTCACATTACCGGCGACATAAATATTGTCGTCTGCATCGACAAATAGAGATTTAGCTTCATCACGACCGCTCCCACCGAGATTCATACCGTCCAAATAGGCTCCGGCAGACGAGTATTTAATCAAAAACGAATCGAAATTCCCGTTAAATCCAAGAGGAGACTGTCCTTCGGGAGTAACCGCCGACTGACAATGTCCCCAAATATAAACATTTCCTTGTGAGTCGGAGTCTATCGAACGGGTATCGATACGATTGGAATTCGTTACATACGTAATCCATTGTCCCACACCTTCGTGAGACAATTTAGCCACATAGGTGTCTTGCGAAGATTCCGAGCCCACGGCAGTCGTCAGCGCTTCCCCGTCGGTCCCGGTGATTGTGAACGTCGTTCCGAAACGTCCGGTAAGCAGTATATTCTCTTCTTTATCGAAATTCACGGCCCAGCCATAGGATTGAACGGGGCTTGAACCGGCAATAGCCCACTGGCAGACCAAAGAATTATTATAGCAAGCCAAGAATGTTCCCGGATTACTTCCCTCGATTGTCACGGTTTTTTCATTTCCGAAATCGGTCGCTCCGACAGTCGATCCCGTCACAAAAATATTGTCGCTCTTGTCCACAGCCACCGAATAGCACAAAGATGCTCCCGCCGCTTTTATCTGAGCCGACGATTTATAATTACCGTCCTTATCATAAACGACGATACACCCGTCGGTAGATTGCGTACCGCTCAACGTCTGGTCCGTACCGTCGATAGTAACATCACCCGATATTTTACCGACAGCGACAATATCGCCCGCAGAGGTAACTGCAATGCGTTCGAAGGTATCGTCTTTACTGCCACCCACGGCTCTTGCCCACAAAAAATTAAGTTCGGCATCATATTTCACGATAACGGCATCCATACCGCCACGACCTTTAATCGTAGCTCCACCGGCAAATTCCACATCTCCACGGCACATACCCGAAATATAATAATTTCCGTCTTTATCCGTCAGAGAGCTGTAAGGCTCATCGGCTCCTGTACTACCGAAAGAAACACCTGTTTCAAACTTAGCATCTTTCGCTACCGCATCTCCAATACAAAATAAAGAGAGCAGCAAGATTCCTGCACTTGTGTAAATTTTTCTTAGTTTCATAGCTTAATGTTTTTAATAGAAATTAATTAGACGACGATTAAAATTAATTTTTGAATATTATAACATGATACACTTTTATCTACATCGTTATTTGACAAATTCGAGGATAACCATAATGGGATAATGGTCGGACAACTGGTTATCGGAAAAGACTTTCGTTTCTTTTACCACCCACCCATTGGCCGGATAGTAACCGATATGATCGAACTCCCGACTGAGAGCCAACGTCCATACGCTGGACAATTCGTTAATCTCGGCAGTTCCTACCCGACGATTCATGTCCCCGGCTACAATATAATGTTTCCCCAACTGCGGAATACGGTTAACTTCTTTAATTTGCGACATGCCGTTGTCCAATTTAGACATATCGATGTGAGTGTCGACAATCGAAAACTCGGTCCCGTCGGGGAGCTTTATATCGGCAATGGCAGCATTACGTTGCTCTGTACCGGCCGCACATGGCAACATAATTCTACGAGTCTCGTCAAAACTGTGTTTACTCAAAATAGCGTTACCGAATTTACCGCCGTAGCATTTTTCGAGAGTTACATAAAACATTCCATGCATGCCTGTTAAATAGGCCAACTCATTCAACATATTGATATTGTTATTGATCGGCCTCGGCGTATTCGCCCCTGTTCGATTCGTATAGTATTCTACTTCCTGCAAAGCCACGATATCGGGATCTTGTTCCTTAATGAAAGCAGCGATGTCGGCGATAGGGGCATCATAACCTGCATGGATATTAAACGAGATTATTTTCAGTTGAGTCTGGGCAAACACGCCTCCACACAAACATATTCCTAATAGTATCGATATAATTTTTTTCATGATTCATTCTATTTGTTATTTATTCAAAGAATATTCTTTTGCCAACACATCGTAAATGATGGTCGCTATTACTCTGTTTCCTTCCAATCCGGGGTGGACTCCATCAAGAAACAAATCTCCATACCCCCGCAAAGCCGTATGCAAATCTATGACCGTGAGATTCTGAGCTGCGGCAACCCGCTGAATAGCCGGAATAATTTCGCTCGTTATGATACCGTCGTCTATTCCGAACGAGTTGCTATACGCTATGGCCGGCGTACACAAAAAGACCCTCGGACGAGTTGACAGACTCCGTAAGGAAAGAACCAAATCCGTGAGATCGGACTCAAACTCGGAGCCATGACTAGACCAATTGCCCGACTTTGAATCATTCGAGCCCAATTTTACAATGACAATATTGGGTAAGAATGCTTTGGCATTGGTATATTCTTTGGTATTCCAATATGGAGAATTGCCATTCTTCAAAAGGGTTGTGCCACTACACCCGAAGTTGGCGACCTCGAAACCCTCTCCCAACATATTACCCAACAAAGCCGGGTAGCACTCTTTTTCCCTATCGTTTAAAAACTGTCTCGCCCCATAGGTTATACTGTTCCCTATGCAAGCTACCTTTCTAACCGACTCAATGCCAGCAGGTCTTTGTCCCTTCGGATAGACCTCTTCGTTTTCGGAACAACCGGCAAAGAGCCCTGTGAGGAGAAATAACATACATATTCCCCAGCCGGATACTCTGCTGAAATAATTATACTTTTTCATCTGTTCTTTATTTTAATCCTATACGCAAAAATAGAGCCTTATGATCCGAAACGGTTTGATCTCCCTTAACCTGAACCGCCTGTGTTCCCCAATTCTGGGACAAAGGAGTCAACACATAATCGAATCTCGATTCGGGTTGAACGGCAGGATATGTATTTTCCGAAGAGAACTTGCAGGAACGGCGATACTTCTTCTTCAAAATATTGAATACATTCCCCGATTCATTTTCATAGACAGAAGCACAAATAACGATGTTTTGCTTTACTTGGTCGGCATAAGCGGCAAGAGCTTCGGCCTGACGCACCCGTTTATTGGCATCCTCCTTATCGAACTGGCATGTAGCGATAAGAACCGTCTCGCCCGAACCCAATTCATAAGGAGCAGTAAGCAATACCAATTCATCGTTCAAATTCACTTTATTCGTACCATAAAAACATTCCCGGACAAACAAAGCCACTCCTGTTTCTCCGCCATCTTCCCGACCGGTAGAGGCGAATATCCCCTGCCGGCGTTGACCGTCCTTGCTGCAACGGTTAGCGACCTCGCCAACCAGATTCTTTTTTCCCGTGCGGGCAGTCCCGAAATCCACATCTTGCAATGCTACGACATCGGTATTATTTTCCTGAATAAATGCCGCTAACGGCTGGATATTATACGTCCCAGAGGCTAACCCTTTACCGGCACTCAACGACAGAAGAGAAAACGAACGGTCGCCAGCCAACGTGACCAGAGTTTCATCGTCACCGCCGGTCCCGCCCGAACCCGGCAAATCCGGGTCGGACGAACCGCAAGCAGTTATCGATAAAATTCCAACGAAGCACAAAATGAATTTAAAATGAGTTTTCATATATAGATAACATTAATTGTGTAAGCTATCCTTATTCCCAACCGGGATTATTAGGGAGCAAATTGGGATTACGTTGCGTTTGTGTGAACGGAATCGGCCATAAATAATTTTTCATATCAGAGAAAGTACGCCCCGTCATCAAAATCAAATTCCCTTTATCATCGGTAGGAATATCTTCGACATAAACATATTCACTGGGCGGAACAGTACTCTTACGCATACCGGTCACATCTTTCGCCAACAAATCTCCTTGTTTCCAACGTAACAAATCGAAATAGCGCTCCCCTTCGAGAGCCAGTTCGACCCGGCGTTCCCGACGAATCTCGTCTCTCAGATTCAGCCCGTAAGCATTCAATTTGGTCAATACCATCTTGTCTGCTCCAACCCGGTCTCTAAGAAGGTTTATCGACTTATCTATATCCGGTTGAGTAATTGCATCGCCCCTCATCTCCTTTGCTTCGATCCAGTTCAATAAGACCTCGGCATAACGCATCAACGGAATGGCGTTCTGGTCTTTGTTATAACGAGAGATTGCGGAGAGTTCGACAAATTTCGTAAAATACCAACCTGTCGTCGTGCGGCAACTGGTAGCCGAATTCGAGAACTTAGGCTGTTCATAGGTAGTCTTACCGGGATATCCGCCCCACTTCGCTCCGGGTTTCAAAATCGTCTGCGCCATACGTGGATCCCGATTATTGAAGATAGCTTCGTGGGTATTCTCGCGGTAACGGCTCGCCGGCAAAGTTATGGGAAGCCCATTACACAAATAGGCATCCATGAGCGAACGAGTGGGCGCAGAACGAGCCTCCTCGTTGGGAACTTGCAATTCCCGGCTGAGGTTATGAGTTTGATTGGCTTCCTCACTATACAGACGAGTAACGATAAACTCCCGGTTGTTCTTATTAGTCACCGGATTGGCAGCCAAAGTAAACAACTCGTTATAAGTCGTTTCGGGATTCCCGTTATCGTACAATTTATGAAAACCGGCAGTCATCACCTCTTCTGCCGAAGAAACAGCCTTGTCCCAACGCTCGTGGTACAACGCAAACCGAGAACTAAACGCCCAAGCAGCCTCTTTTGTGGGACGACCGAGTTCGCTATCTTTCAAATCCTTAGCATAAGGCAATACCGCAGCTGCCCGGTCAAACTCATCAAGAATCCACTCGATCATGGTTTCCTTATCGGTACGGGAGCCATAAAGCTCGTCGTCTCCCACATCTATCGTATTGGTTACACGGGGTACATCGCCAAAGCAATTCACCAGATAACTGTACAAATAGGCTCTTATGAAAATGGCTTCTCCGGCATATCTTTCTCTTACAGATGCAGAAACCTTTTGAGCACGTTCGTAATTTTCAAGAAAGTGATTACAACGTCTGATACCGTCATAATCGGTCGTCCACTCCGAATTGATAACCGACAAATCACTCGTAAAATTTCCACTCCCGAGAGTCTTGTATTCCGACGAACGTTCACGAAAAACATTATCTCCCAAAAATTCCATATCGACACTCCTGCTTTTTCCTCTCAAATAATTGATGCAGGCATTAGATGCCAATATCAAATGTTCCTCGGTTTCCCAATATGTTTCATCGGTAAGTTCGTCCAACGGGATTCTGTCAAGGAACGAATCGTTGCAGCCGGGTAAAACAAACGCCGCACACAGCAGAATTGCTAAATATTTTGTTTTCATATATTCTGACATTTATATCGATAATTATTTGAATGTAATGCTCAAACCCAAAGAATACGAGGCCGTGATAGGATAGTAACCTCCACTGCTTACAGGAATCTCAGGGTCATACGACGAGAAGAAGTCGGTGAACGTCCACAAATTTTCGCCCGAAAAATATATTCTCAAATTCTCAATATGCATCTTGGAAATGATCCCTTTACGGGGAACCGTGTAACCCACTTGCAAATTTTTTACCCGCAGGTATGAAGCGTCTTCGAGCCAGAAAGAAGAAAATTCGTCCCGATTGTATGTTTCATCATACGTAAAACGCGGATAGGATGCATGAGGATTTTGGTTTTCCCAAGTCCAACGATCGAGATGTGCCTTCTGCGGATAGTTGGCAAGCTCGGTAAACGCATGTCGTCCCATGCCTCCGATATATCCGTCACATTTACCCACACCTTGTAAAAAGAGGCTGAAATCGATTCCTCGCCAAGCGGCGTTGAGTCCGATCGTATAATTATATCGAGGAATAGCACTGCCTATATAGCAACGATCCTCGGTAGGCGTAATCTTCCCGTCGCCATCTATATCCACATATTTTATATCTCCCGGTTGTACCTTCGTGCGATATTCCTCGATAATAGGGGTCGTCGCTTTCGGCGTATAAGTGTTCGTGGCAATGTCATAATCAAAATCATCGACCGTATAAAGCCCGTCGGATTTGTATCCCCAAAATGCATCAATAGGATAGCCCACCGCACGAATGCGATCGCCGCTGAAATCGTCGGCCGTATTTCCCACGCTAACCACTTTATTTTTCACATCGGAAAAAGTGACATTCACCCCGTAGGTAAAATCTTTCCCTATTTTATCTTGCCAAGCCAAAGCGATTTCCCAACCTTTGTTTTGAACCTTACCGGCATTCTGGTAGGGTTCACTCACACCCAGCACATCGGGAAGTTTCACTTTCAGCAAAATATCGTCGGTATTCTTAATGAAGTAATCGGCCGTCAACGACAAACGATTATTCAACAAATTAACGTCCAATCCGATATTAGTCATCTTTATGGACTCCCAAGAGAGAATATTGTTCGATGCCTCGCTTTGCTGCATGGAAGAGGTTATCTCTCCGCCGATAGGCATGTTGGAGGTAGAAGGTTGAATCAAAGCCATATAAGGATATAACGAAGAGGTATATTGGTTACCCAGAGTACCGTATGAGGCCCTAATTTTCAAATTATCCAACCAGCTGCGGGTCGATTCCATAAACGACTCTTCGGTCAAACGCCAAGCCACCGATGCCGAAGGGAAATAGCCTCCCCGGTGATCTTTATGAAAACGCGACGACAAGTCGTAACGCAAATTGGCCTCTACCAAATAGCGATCGTTGAAATTATAATTGACCCGCCCGAACCCGGAACGAATCGCCCAATGATTGTCATAGCCGCTATTGGTTTGCAAATCGGTTCCGGCATTCAGCACATGGAGATCGTTGGAGACCAAATCCTGACGACTGGCATCCATTTGTTGGTACAACTGCCACTCCTGAGAAAAGCCGGCAAGAATATGGAAAGAATGTTTCCCTATCGTCTTATCATAATCGACCTGTGCCATCACATTCTGGTATCGTTGGGCAATATCGCGTTGACTGAACTTACTCGTATTCGACGTATAAGCCAATGGCGTTTCGGTATCGGGATAAAAGTGCTGTATGATGTTCTGTTGTTGTTTCCGCAACACATCGACCAACCGGGTAGCATATTGAACCTTTGCCGTCAACCCGTCGATAATTCTCAATCCGGCACTGAAATTCAACGAGGTCTCACGTTTATGGTAATTGATAAAACCACCGTCGTAGGCTTGTGCTATCGGGTTTGCCGAGCTACCGCCATATCCCCATTGCCCGTCGGTGAATTTCACGGGAGTCAAAGGAGAAGAACGGAGAGCTTGATAGAAAAGTCCCGAATTTTCGCTATCGCTCGATGCAGGAGTCCAATTATCCACATCGGTATAACTCACATTTCCCTCGATGGTCAATCGATCGAAAAGCTCGGTGTTTAATTTCATTCTCACATTATTACGGGTAGCATGATAACCGTTGCCTACCATAAGTCCCGAAGTGGTTAAGTTTCCATAGGACAAATAATACCCCATGTTCTTATTCCCACCGTTGATATTTACATTGTGACCGTGTTGAGGAGCATAATCTCTCGTGATTTCTTTTATCCAGTTCGTATTCGCCCGGAAATTCGGATCGGTTCCGTTAATGACGGCATCGATATCCTCCTGTGTATACCCCCAACTTTTATTTACATTCGAAGTCGCTTCTTTCAGTAAAGTAAGATATTCGACGGCATCGAGCATTTCGGGAAGGGCCGTCGGTTTTTGCATGGCAAAATATCCGGTATAAGTGACCGTAGGTTTTACCTCGCGGTCGGCCTTACGCGTCGTAATAAGAATAACTCCGTTGGCCGCTCTCGAACCATAGATAGAAGAGGAAGCGGCATCCTTCAATACCGATACAGACTCTATATCGTCGGGGTTCAACGTGTTCATGTCGCCTTCCACGCCGTCGATAAGAATCAAAGGGTCGGAGTTATTCAATGTCCCGATACCCCTCACCCGTATAGAAGAGTTATTATCACCGGGACGGCTCGTCGTATTAACGATAGAGACACCCGGCAACATGCCTTGCAAACCGGTCGTCACATTAGCGATAGGACGATTGGCTAAAACATCATGGTCTACCGAAACGACCGATCCCGTTAAATTTATTTTCTTTTGAACACCGTAGCCTACCACCACTACCTCGTCCATCAAATTGGAATCTTCGTTCAATCGAATTTCAATGGGATTTTCATTCGTGACAGGAACCTCTGTCTTTTTATAGCCGATAGAAGACACGACCAGCAGAGCGTTATCCGAAATATTATTGATAGTAAAATTTCCATCTACATCGGTCGAAGTTCCTATCGAAGAACCTTTTACGATAATACTGGCCCCGATAATGGCCTCGCCTTTTTCATCGACTACCTTACCGGAAACAGAACGGGACCGTTTAGCCGCTTGCTGCTGTTTGGAAAGCAAAACAACTACATTATCGACTTTCCTTTGGAATGTGATATTCGTTCCCTTCAATAACTGTTTCATGGTCTCTTCCAAAGATGCATTGTCGGTTTTCACCGTCACGAGTTTATCAAGCCCCTCTAACTCCACATTATAAAAGAAGCTATAATTGCTCGACCGTTCGATTGTTTTTATGGCTTCTTTCAACGGCTTATTTTTAATATCTACCGTAATCTGCGCCTGAATATTGAGCGTAAAAAGCGCAAACAACAAGCATAGCCACCTCATCTTAAAATGGTTTGATTTCATACGTTTTTCATTTTTATTTCTTTGATTAAAAAGATATTAGTATAAAAGGTATCTGCAATAATGTGTTACTTTTAATTTCCATCGTCTATTGGGTATACAAGTAGCGACCCAGATTTATCCAAGCCTATTTTACAATTAACATTTATTAAATTATCTAATTCTTAAATGATTCGACATGTGCCATTTTCATAAGCAAAAAGGGGAGCCGGCTCGACGCAAACACCAAGCATTCTTATCCCCATAGGGAAATATTCAAAAGAGGAGCTGTTATATTATTTTTTATGAAGCATGATGACAGAATCGCGCACTTCATAATGTAATGACGATGTCATCGACAAGATATCGAGAGCATTTGTAATGCCTCCGCTTCCTATCGAACCGGTGAAAAAATATTGTCCTTCGGGAAACGCCGAGTCGAAAACGATTTTTACGTTATATACACGAGATAAAACCTTAACGATGTTTTCCAGCGATTCATTTTCGAAACGTAAATTTCCATCGGTCCATTCGACATATTCCTTCGAATAAACCTTACCGACCTGCATGGTTCCCGTGTTTCTGTCATACACCAGTTTCTCGTCGGGCTGCATGACATAGCGATCGCTCTCCGACGCCACATCGACTTTCCCTGTCAACAAAACGACCGACACCTCGCTATCGTCTTTATAAGCACACACGTCGAAAGCCGTACCCAATACTGTAATTTCAAGACCGGCAGCCTTTACGACAAACGGGCGCTCCTTATCGGGAGTCACCTCGAAATAGGCTTCCCCATCGAGCTCGACGATTCTTCTTTCCCCATTAAAATCATGCGGATAACTAATTTGAGAGGCTGAATTTATATTTACTTTCGTACCATCGGGCAATTGGACTTTGGCTCGTTCCCCACTCTCGGCAGTTACTACCAACGGGAGAGTATCCACCTTTGAATCGAGTCCCAACTCATATACGGCCAACGCAGCGATAATCGGTAAACAGACAACGGCGGCCCACCGCAACATCGGAACAAAGGAGAATCGTCTATGCGACTTTTTCTCCCGGGATTCTATGTCCTCTTTAATGCGGGTATACAGACGTTCATAGACTTCCTCATCGAGATGAGAATCGCTTCTTTCAATAGCTTGCATAATCCATCGGTCGAGCGAATCGTTATTTTTTATCCACTCGCACAATTCCTTGACTTCTGCCGTCGAAGCGTTTCCGTCGAGGTACTTCTCGATGAGTATTTTGAAATATTCCTTATCCATTTGTTCCTTTACCTAGTATAAAAGCAAATCGGCTCGCACGTCTAATCGTTTATAGTTAAACTATCTTAATTAAAGCGGCATAAATCACTAAGGGTAACAACTCATCGTAATGGGCCATCAATTTATCCCTCATAAATTTAAGCGCCAACGACAATTGCGTCGCGACGGTACTCTCCGAAATATTCAGCTCGACCGCTATTTCTTTATTCGTAAAATGCTTACGTTTACTCAAAACAAATATTTTCTTACGCGACGGCGGCAGTTCCTCGGCAAGTCGGTCGATATATTCTTCCAGCAACTTACCGTCCAGCTCTCCATCGGCATTATCGCTATATTCTTCCGAAGATTCAAGAACATATTCCGCATAAATATATTCGACAGTCTGCCGCTGATACACGTTCATCAACAGATTCTTAGCTATGGTACAAAGATAAGAAATCAACGATTTATCGGGACTCACCTGATCGTGTATCTCCCACAACCGGACAAACGTACGTTGTACGATTTCCTCCGCCCAATAACTGTCTCCGCCAGATATTCTCATGACAAAGTTGTATAATTTACCACTATACAACTTGTATACCTTTTCAAAGGCATCGAAAGAACCCGATTTGAGGCCTACGATAATATTGTCACATTCACTTTTCAACTCTGGCAATAATAATATAATATGCAAATGTAAACCATCTGCCTAAAAATATTATTATTTACATGTTATTTTTCCAATAAATATCTATTTCGCCAATGGAAATAATAATATTATTCTTTATTTAATCTGAAATTAATAGCCCCAAAGACGCCTAAGCGCATTTTCCGCCTCATACGACGCCTTAAAATTGGGTTGAATGACTATTCTGTTGTTTCTATCGATCGCGCCCCAGCGGTTTCTCCCGACCTCCACAACGGCAAAGCCCTCGTCGTTGAATCCTCGTGCATTGTAATATTGCGGTTTAATGAACCAATTCCCATAATAATCAAGATAACCGTACAATCCACTCTTGGAATCGCGGGTCTCCCATAAATCGATTCCGCGCAATCTCCCCTTCTCCATCGAAGTAATAGCGTTATCCACATCGTAGCTGTGCTCGAACACCGGATTTATCACCACTTTCCCAGCCATATTTATGGCTCCGTACCGCACACCAATTTGCACTCGCGCCAGTCCGTTGTTACGGAAACGTTGTGCAGATCTGAATTTAGGCTGTATTACCCACATACCCAAGTCATTGACATAGCCATATAATCCGGTAGCCGGATTTTCGACCGGAGTCAAACGACTAGCCGCCTGCGAACCATAACTTCCCGAATACAGAGGAAACCCTCCTAAACCGGCACAAGAACAAACAAAAAACATGAAAATAAACAAGAATATCGAGATCGGGTATTTCATGAGATTTGAATTTTAAGGTTTTATCATACAAACTCTTTTCTAACATAAAAGCGTATATCTTCGCCCCTTTTTTACAACATCACAAATATAAACAAATTTTTAAAAACCAAACCTTTGGAACAGAGAGAAAGGGATAAAACAAGATTCCTATTCAAAAAAGAAAGGCGGAATTAACATTCCGCCCAACGTCTTATCCATTATTCTTTCACAATAGACAGTTTCCCACCGGGAGCACCCAGCACATCGCCTATAATCTTATTATCCTTGATTTTCGCACGGCGGCATTTTACCAATGTTACGGCGGCCTTTCGTTTGTGGAACGGTTTATAGGTTGTATTCCTTTGAATCACATTCCCTGTAAACGAAATACCGTCTACGCTTTTTGCATACAAAATAGGATAGTCGAACGGATTGAATGTATTGTTCTCAATCCTGATATTGCTATGGAACGGATACTTCGTATCGGGCTGGGGAATTTCCGGCTCGATAGATATGATGGCTTCACAAAACTGATACATGGAAGACATACAGGGATAACGGAAGTCGTTTCCTTTAATAAGCACATCTTTTACCGCACCCGATTCGTACCAATAATTCGCATCGCCCGCAATCAATATAGCCGACCCGCTCGACTCGAACACATTGTTTTCAATCACTACTTTTCCCGGTGTGGAAACCAGTAATCCCCGCGCCCGGCAAGAACCGAAAAACGAGTTGCGAATATCGACATCGGGAGTCCACGTGAGATTCTCCAATGCAGCGCCTACCCCGATTTCTTCCGGCAAATCCGATGTCAATTCCAATTCGAACTCATACTCGTCTATCGCCTTGAACGAGCGTATATTTGCAGTAGCAACCGTGCGCATGGTGTTGTTTTCGATCATACCGACTTTATCTCCCGGAAATCCCCACTCCATACCTTTGCTCATGTCGTGCATAAACCGGCAGACAACCTTATCGGAAGAAAGGACTTTCACCACCCGGACACAGGTTCCATGTACGTTTATGGGATCGTCCATCAAACCAGCCCAACGACAACTGTCGACCGTAATTTTACCTTTACACCCCATCAAATGGAAACCGTCGTCGTGACCGCTCAATATGCGTCCCTTCGCCGCATTGGGCTCTACACTCACTTTTTTGAACGCAATATCAGAAGAATATTGTGCCAAGATACCCAAGCCGGCGGTATGATATACCTGCACATCGGACAACCGCACATCGTGGCTGCCACAGATAAAAATTCCGGCATGGTCTCTCGTGCTATGCCTCAGCACCAACCAGTTACCCTCGGCCGGGTATCGTTCGAATCCTCCCTTCCGACTCAACCGCACAATACCATACCGAGGTGAAACGGCCGTATAGTCTCTCCAATTCCTCCCCAGCACCAAATCACCCGTACCGGGAACCACGAAATGCGTATCAGACTCAAATTCTATCATACTGCCTAATGCACTTTTCCAGCCTTCACCCACGAATACCAGCTTGCCGTCTTCAATGATATAGGGAGATTCGAGGACATTGATTTCGATCTCGAAAAAATCGCTACCCACCTTTGTCACACGAGCCTGAGCCGTAAGCGGTATATCCCAATCGATAGAGAAATTTTTCAAGGTAACGCCATCGCAATTCTCAACGGTTATCGGTTGTATTCGATCGTGCATGACGAACTGCGAGCCGTTCCCGTCGACAGTGATATTGTGAAGCCCCTCGAAAAGCATTGCCAATCGCTTCGGAAAAACATCGTAGGTATTGGTCTCATAATAATTTTTCTCATGAGCATATTGAGGCCAAAAATCATAACGTCCTTCGGGAAAGACAAGGGTTACCGGCTCTTTTCCCCTACAAGCCTCTATCGCTTTTTGAACATATGCTACGGCATTCTCCCTCGTATCGGGTTTCAACCCAAAGTCGGCTACCGAAATCACAGTATCCGCATATCCTTTACTGCCCAAAAAAATCGATGCTATGCCGACTACACTTACCCATACGCGTGTCGAAAATTTCGTTCCCATTCTTAATCTTGTTAAATATTTCAATGTTGCAAATTTATAACTATTTTGCAAACTCCAAACTTTTTAATTTCTCCCATGCTCCTCGTGTGAAATCGGGAATACGTACAGGAACAGATCCATTTCTTACTGAATATTCAGTCAATTCGACCAAGCAAGACCATTCGGCAGCATCATAAACATCTTGATCCAAAGGCAATCCATTCCTTAAACAATAAATCAAGCGATAGTCCATAATAAAGTCCATACCTCCATGCCCACCTACTTTTCGAGCTAAATTTCCAATTTCTTTCACAAACTGATGTTCATAAGCCTTCAAGAGAGAATCCAATTTCTCTTCCGGTAAGAAACAATGTGCATTCGGTTCTAAGGCAATCCCTTCCACCGGATATTTCTGTGCAAAACCCTTTGTTCCGCCGATTACATGATGCCGGTCATAAGGTCGAGGACTTGTCACATCGTGTTGAATCAAAATCGTTTTCCCTTTTTCAGTCTTAATAAGAGTAGTGTTCATATCTCCTAAATCATATTTTTTAGAAGCAAACGCATGTTCTTCCCCCAAACGACTCCGAGAATATTCCGTCAATCCGAACTGGTCACTCGACATCGACACCAAATAATTCATTTTATCTCCCCGATGAATGTTCATTATTTGACAAATCGGGCCTAAGCCATGCGTCGGATATGGATTCCCCGTATGATCCGTATTATATTTCAATCTCCACATATCCCAATATCCCGATACCGATGCAGTGTCAAAATTATATTCTCTTAAATCGTGAATATAAGCCCCTTCTCCATGAACAATTTCTCCGAAAACGCCCTGTTGAGCCATATTCAAAGTAGCCAACTCAAAAAAATCGTAGCAACAGTTTTCCAGCATCATACAATGTTTCCGAGTTTTTTCGGCGGTATTCACCAATTGCCAACACTCATCAACCGTAAGGGCAGCCGGAACTTCCACCGCGACATGTTTCCCCTGCTCCATAGCATAGACCGCAATAGGAGTATGCAACTGCCAATGGGTACAATTATAAATCAAATCTACATCGCTTCGTTCACAAACCTTCTTCCAACTATCGGGGCCACAATATTCCACGGCCGGTCCTCGTCCCTTCGCAGCCAGAATCCTCTGCGCTTTGGCAACCTTGAAAGAATCTACATCGCACAACGCAACCACCCTCACACCTTCTATATTCATAAAACGTTTCACGGCTGCCATGCCCCGAGCACCTACCCCTATAAAAGCAACCCGTACTGTATCCAAAGGTTCAGCTCTTAATGCAAGGACATCGGTTTGTCCCGATTCTCTTTCCGGTTCGGGAAACGGGTCGGCTTTATAAACAGACTTGCAAGCAAACAAAAGCAACAATGCTCCTGTTATAATAATTCTTAGAATCAGATTCATAACTAATACTTTATTTAATCAAAGATTTTGAATATTTACGGTCGTCGAAAACATATCCCCAAACCGGGAAGTCACCCTTATTTTAAGTTGATTATACGGAATAGAAGGCCTACAATAGAACATATGATCAGATTCAGAGGCTTGTATCCAAGTACGCCCGACAGGGAAAGTATTATCTCCCTTCGCCCCGAAAGCATTGTATGCAGTAATATCATACATATTCAGACTACGGAACATCGAACGATAGTTTTGTCCGTTATCTTCGGAATATTCGACTTTCCACGAAGGATCCCAATCCCAAACATTCAGAACGACATTTTTCGGACGTAATATGTTGATTCTTTCTCCCAAAGGATATACTCTCATCTGGTATTGTTCGGGTTGTCCCACACATTTATATTTCCATTTAAATGAGGTTCCGTCCACATCAAATATTTTATACCCGATAGGTGTACCCTCACTACAAATCAGTTCGGGTTGCCACCAATTACCGCACATTGCCGCTACAATGTGTTCTGTCATACCACTACCATCATCTGTCACAACAGAGTTCCAATGCGTATGACCGCTAAGAATCTGAACATCGGCATATCCACGGAGAAGAGCATACAACTGTTCTCTGTTGCCGAAAGACCGAGTCTCGGTTCTGCGCTTAGTAGGTGCATGTAAACAAAGGACAATCGCCTTATCTTTATCAACATACATCAAATCTTTTTGCAACCAAGCAATTTGTTCATCGGAAACGGCATCGACATACTTAGGCCCCGATCCGCCCCAATATTCCACATCATCAAGGACTACGTAATGGACCTTACCCCGATTATATGAATAATAAGTAGGCCCGTAATGTCGTTTATATACCGTATCGGCCTTCAAATCATTGGACTTCACAGCAAGTTCATTTTTGTCGAACACATGATCATGATTGCCGATAACATTATACACAGGAGCATTCAACATCGAAAAAATCTCTTTACTCGATTCATGATACTCTGGTTTGTCAAACACCAAATCTCCCAACACAATATAATGTACACATTCTCCTTTACGGCTCTGCGTTACCCAGCTGTTAAGGTCATTTACAGCTTCTTTCAAATAACTCAACTCAAAATCACGATATAACTGTGGATCACCGATTGCAATAAATGTATGTTTCGTATCATCTTTTTCAAGACGAACAAGCTCAAAATCTTTATGGACAATATCTGTTCGCTGATTGATTTCGGCATAAAACTGGGGTACGCTATTTTTCACGCATACGGTATAACCGCTCGGTGAAGATATATATACATGAGAAGCCGTCGTATTTCGTTTCATTCTATATATACCTTTCTCATCGGTAACAGTGACGTTAGTTCCATCGGTCACTACAACCCCCGGCATTCCTACCCGATTGCAATGCACCCAACCTTTAAGCGTAATACCCGGCATATCCAAGATAATTCCATTTTCAGGATCGTCCTTCTGCTCTACAATAGTATCGGGCTCTTCGGGATCGACGATATCCGTGGAATCGGCAGGTTCTTCCTCTCTTGGTTTTTCGGGTTCGGGCATATCGTTTTTTTCACAACCCAACAAGAAAATACCGGCAAAAGCCAGACATACGAAATAGATAAGATTCTTCATGCTAATTTCTCCTCTTTTGTTTCAAAACTATGGGGCTATCCAGATCAATTGGATAGCCCCATAGAAACTTTATTGAACCATAAATCTCTGCGAATAGGATACACCCATTCCCCGAACGGTAACTACATACCATTGAGAAGGCATATTATTTACAGAAATACTTTTTACCATGTTTTCTTCTACCCTAACTTCCTCTTTATAGACTTGTTTTCCTGATAGGTCTGCAATTTCTATCACATAATTTCCCGAAACAAGGTCTTTCAAAGAAACTTTAAGCATTCCATCGGTTACCGGATTGGGATATACGACAAAGCCTTCGGAAACAAGGGTTTCTACCCCGCTTTCGCCTGTAACATTGAGATATACCAATTGAGTGACACGACAGCCCGCTTCGTCCTCGGCGACAATCGTAAACGAATATTCCTTCGCCGGAGCATTAGGAGTTCCACTAATTAATCCGACACCATCTTCCAACGAGCTTATAGACAAGCCATAAGGGAGAGAACTACCTTCTTCAATAGACCATGTTACTGCTCCGGTAGCATTATCGGCATATATTCTCGCAGAAAAAGGTTTTCCATTTTCTGCATCTTCCGAAATAATCGCCTCTACTGTCATCTGACAATCTGCTCCGGTAACAGAAATGCTGAACTCTTTACTAGCATTGACAAAACCGTCGGTAGCCAAGACTGTAAATTTAAATATTCCAGCTTCATTCAATACTCCACTAATTTCTCCCGTATTCGTATCCAAAGACAATCCATCGGGGAGGTTATCTCCAACTTTAAGACTATAAGCAACTTGTAAGGGCTTTTGGAAACCAGAAATATTTAATTGAGCCGAATAGCTCTCCCCTTTTATTCCCTGAGGAAAAATGCCGAACAAAGCAGCATCTTGGCTATAACGTGCCAACATAAAACGTCCGCCTCCAAAAGCATTGGAACTACCGCTAACACCATAGGGATATATCGTTCCGTAAGTAGGCCCGGTCAATATAATGTCGTTCGTAGTCTTATCTATCGAAATGGCCAAACCAGTCGGTTTCACGGCATCGGTAATAATAGCTCCTGTCGAGAAAGCATATAAATACTCTCCTTCATCGGAATATTTGGCGACAAAGGCCGTTCGATTATTTCCATTGCGCTGTAATTTTATACTCTCATATACAGGCAACTCTGCCTCATAATATCCCACGGCATAGACATTATTACTTTCATCAACCGCAAGAGAGGTCACTCCGTCATCGGCAACCGATGCAAACATGCGATGCCATACATATTGTCCATCGGAATTAAATTTAATAATTGCTCCATCGGTTTTCGAAGCATCGGCCTCAATCGTTTCCGTTGTTCCCGATATGGAAGAAGACCCTTTACAAATTGCAGCAAAATACAAATTTCCATTTTTATCTCGAACAAGAGATGTTCCCCGTCCATTGATAAGCGAACCATTGCTTCCCAACGAAGTTACCCATTGGCAAACTCCGGCCTCGTCATACTTGGCAATAAACGAAGTAATTCCGGTAGCTGTCACCACCTTACCATTACCAAAAGGTACTGTACCGTTATTCACCATACCCGATACATATACATTGCAAGCGTCATCGGTCACAAGGCCATATATTTCCTCACCTTTATTTACCGTACCTAAACGCTTCGCCCAAAGGCCTTCTCCATCTCCATTCAGTTTAATAATCACCACATCTACCGAGGTTCCCGCTAATGTTTCGGAAGAGCCATCGGCCATAGGTATCACTATATCTCCATCGTTGGTATAACCGATCACATAAATATTTCCTTTCTTATCAAAAGTCGTATTGATTCCGGCTTCCCAATCTTTGGCCGAGCCAAATACTTTATGCCAAATTTTGTTACCATCTTTATCAAAACGAATAACTCCTATATCCCGTCCCCCATTTGTAGGAAAGCTATCTGTTTCATTTAGGGTTCCTATACGAGCATCGGGCGTAATTATTCCGGTAAATACTCCATCGCCTGTCACTACATCTGTTACAATCGCCTGTCCTTGCTCATTTCTGCCGGATACAGGAGAGCCCCCGATCGTACGAGCCCACATGAAACTACCATCGATTCCATTATATTTAGCGACCAATGCATCGGTATTCCCAATGTTCGGGAATGAAACTTCATCGGAGAAAGTTGCCGAAAAATAACTTGCTGCTACCCAAACATTTCCATCTTTATCGATAGAATTCACTTTGGCATGGTCAAACGCTTCACTTCCATAAATTTGATTAATCCATTTCAGATTCGGAGCCAAAGAATAATTAAATTCTTCGGCATTAATCGTATAGCTTCGGGAAGTCTCACAACCACTCTCTTCTCTCGCTTTAATCGTGAACGAAAGTTCCCCTGTTTGTTGTAAAATACCGTTCAATAATCCTTTATCAGGATCCAAAGACAGACCTTTGGGCAAATTTTCGGCAGTCCAAACAATTTTTCCCTCTCCATTTTCCAACGTGAATTGTTGATAGAAAGCTCCGGTCACAGCCCGTGAAGGTAGACTCTCGGGTTGTATAGACAAGATATCGCAGGGTTTAGGTACAATAGAATAGGTATAGGTTTTCTCTACACTTTCACCGTCTGTGGCATTAGAAATCATCACACTGAATGAACCGCTCGCTTCTTCGGTAGCTTTTCCCGAAATAATACCCGTAGCAGGATCCAATATCCAGCCAGAGGGTAAATTGCCAGCCAAAGAGTATTCAAACACTGCCGGCATTTCGAAGAAAGCCGGAACAATTTGATACGAGAAAGGAACGAATCTCTTTCCGTTCAACGTCGAGATTCCCGAAACAGAAGGTTTCATCGTATAGGATGCCGCAAACCATTTATAATTACGATCTCCGACAGTATATCGAGCGACGCCAGTTTCAGAGTCGCCATAAGGCAACGTGACATCTGTCGTTCTATCCCCGGCAACAGCCAGCTTATCTCCGTTTACCGCTATAAGATTGATACTCTCCGCACCTGTTCCTTTGACCGTTTCGGCATACAGACATTTACCGGAACCATTTAATTTAGCGAAGAAGCCCTCTTTTTCATTAGACCCGGTCTTTTGAAGAACGATATTGTCACCCCAATTTAACGAACCGTTGAAATATCCGCTTACATAAATATTCCCCAAATCATCACTCGAAATCTCTTTACCTTCGCTCGATGTATCTCCCGAAGCCGATTTGCTCCACAGGAGCTTTCCATCAACGTCAAAAGAGATAACAAATAAATGATCTGCTCCCGATACATGCGTGACGGTTTCGGTAGACAATCCGGCAGATCCTTCCACGATTATCTGATTATTCGCTTTCCCCGTTACGGCCACAGCATTCGAGCCCGAAACGGCCTGTACCTTCAACACTTCTTGATTTCCAGTACCGGTAAAATAACGGGACCACATCACAGAACCATCGGTCGAATTGAGTTTTACCAATGCCGACTCTTTGGACTGCTCGGGATAAAGCAGATATTTCTGTTCTCCAATATAAAACTCTCGTTTTTCCTCCGACTCATTCATTAGATTTCCATTCGCAGCATTGAAAACACCACAAATGACAGGATTCCCATCTTCTCCTACGGTTACATCAGGAGTTCCATTTTCACGAAATTTAGAACCGATACTGGTCGCCCATAAAATTTCACCGTCTTTATTGAACTTCACAAGTAGATAATCTTCGCCCCAATTGTTTGTAACGGCCAAAGAAGTAGAAGAACCGTCTTTGAGAGGCATTTCCAAAGGTGCACTCGATACATTGCCAAAAGTAGCCACGGCATACAAGTTCCCGGCCTCATCGGCAACCACCGAATTGAACATCTCCCAATTACGAACGCCACCGAATGTCTTTGCCCACACAGCCTCACCGGTAGCAGCATTCAGTTTAGCGATATAATAATCCATTTCCCCCTGTGAGACCAATGGAATTCCAAACACGGATACCGGGTGTTCCCCCTTTACATTGGTTCTGACACCTCCGACTACATAGAGATAATCACCGACTTCACAAACCGATGTCACCTGACTATTATTGGCAGACTCCTGCACACACACCATATTGCTCCAAAGGAGTTTTCCATCAGCCGATATTTTCGTCAAAATACCAGCACGGGTAGTAGACTCTTGATAGGGATTTTTAATTTCATCGAAAGTTCCGTCATCTTTCATTATCTGAAAAGAATTGGCATTGATCGATATATACATATCCCCATTCTTCGTTACGGCCAAAGCCTTTTGTTCATCGGCCGTATGATCGGCTCCCAAACTTTTTCCAACAATAAGTTGTCCAAATACAGCCATAGGGGACAACAATAATGCACAGCAGACCCCAAAAAGCTGTTTCTTACTAAAAATAGCATTTGTTTTCATAGTTTATCATTTTTATTTTTTACTGAAAAAAGAAAGTGTTTCGCATAATTAACATTCAATGAATCAAGCCTCTTCGATTGAATAGTCAAACGGTAGATAAAATCTGTAAAATCTTTTTGTTCTTGCCGACTCCACCCAACTTCGGCCAACGCTATGGCCCTCGGATAAGCCATATATTCGGCATGCTCGGGAGTAGCAATGTATTCCGTCCAAAGATTTCCCTGAATGCCTAAAATATATCGACCCTGTTCCGATGTTAATTTTTCGGTAGGATTATAGGAATAAACCGAATCTAACGGTAGGTAACCATAAATAGCCAAAGGCTCATTATCCCGGTCTTCCGATTGATAATAATCGAGATAGCAAAAATCCCGAGGAGTCATGATAACAGAATGGTTCATTTTTGCCGCTTTTATACCTCCTGCTTCTCCCCTCCAAGACATGACAACGGCATTAGGCGCGATGCCACCTTCTAAAATTTCGTCCCAGCCAATAATTTGCCGGTCATGTGCATTGACAAACTCCTCCATTCGTTTTATAAAATAGCTTTGGAGTTCATGCTCATCTTTCAATCCCAATCGTTTTATATTTCGTTGACAAACCGGACATTCGGACCAACGGTCTTTCGGACATTCATCTCCTCCTATATGTATATATTTCGAAGGAAAAATTTCAAAAACTTCGGATAGCACATCTTCCAGAAGTTTAAAACTGCCTTCCTTTGTACATAGGACTTCTTTATGAACGCCCCAATCGCACGAGACTTCGTAGTTTTTATGGAAACAGGCCAACTGAGGATATGCGGCCAAAATCGATTGAGTATGTCCCGGCATTTCGATTTCAGGAATAACCTCAATAAATCTCTCGTGGGCATATTCGACAATTTCCCGCAATTCATCTTGGGTATAATATCCGCCATGAGGTTTTCCATCGTATTTACGAGGTACATCATTTTTATGTCCGGCAATACTTTGTTTGCGCCAAGCCCCCACAGAAGTAAGCCGCGGATGCGATTTTATCTCGATGCGCCACCCCTGATCATCGGTTAAATGCAGATGCAATACATTCAATTTATACAATGTCATTATATCGATGTTTTTCTTGATAAAATCCAACGGGAAATAATGACGTGCCACATCAAGCATAAACCCTCGATGTTTGAAACGAGGTTCATCGTAGATATTCACGCAGGGCACTTGCAGTATCACATTTTCGTCACATATTTTTTTCTCGCATTCGGCCGGAAGCAATTGACGCAATGTTTGCACTGCATAAAAAGCACCAGCACCACCCTTCGAGGCGATAGTTACCGTACGAGGGGACACATCGAGTCTATAAGCCTCATCATGAGCGATCGTATCGCAAACGGTAAAAACGATTTTGTTCCGGGCTTCTTCACCGGTTCCTATCTGAGCTTTGCAACTTCCTGTCTGTTCCACAAAGGTTTTAAGAAAGTTTGCCGCTCTTTTTATTTCTTCATCATCTGTTTTCAATTCAATTACCACACTGTCTCCAAACGTAAATTCGCCCGGTTGCATGTCTACCGATAATGGTTTGGGTATAAGGGGGCAATTATCATTTAATTTATCGGTTTGGCCTTTACAAGAGACTAAAACGGATAAAAACAAGATAAAACAATATCGTATTGTTCGTATATTTTGCATAATTCCTATCGTTATTTACTGAATTCTTTCTCTAATAATACTTTTCCATCAATTTGCTTAACTTGAACTTTCAGCAGATCTTTCGAACCAAACATTGTCAACACAGAGTTATTGGAGTTCACTATTATAGGGAAAGCTGTAACTTTCCCCTTATCCATAAATCCGAATGCGTGATTATGCCCACTTAACATCAAATCGATACGAACACTCTCCAATAGGGGGAGCAACTGTTTGCGTAGTCGTTCAGAGCCATACCAACTGCCTTTCCCAAAAGGAATATGAGACAAGACTACCCGAAAAGAGGCAGCTCTAAACTCCGGACTTTCCAATTCACGGGCCAACCACTCCTTTTGTTCAAGTATATAATTATCAAAATCTACCAAACCCGAATATTCCACATCTGTATCGGGTTTATCTTCACCGCTATCTAACACGATGAACCGAATGGGGCCATAGGTGAAAGCGTAATAGAACTTCCCTTCGGGACCGGCAAGGTATCGGAAGAAATTACGGGCATATGCTCCACGAGTTTCATGATTACCCCTTACATATACAAATGGTTTTCTAGATGCGAACAGGCCGACCGATGTATCTAAAAAACCGGTGAAAATATCACTTTGCTTGTTAATATAGTTACACATATCCCCACAAAACACTACCATATCGACATTTTGCGGTGGAGCCATTTCCAACAATTTTTTCTGCAAATCGTTCTTCCCATGTATATCGTTTATCATAACTATCGACAATGTTTCCTGTCTGCCATCGAGTGTTGTAAAAGTCAACGGTTTTTCCCAGATATCGGTAGAAACGATGTTACCCAAAACAGGACGATAGGGCAGCAACTCTTTTACCTCTTGTGACAATACTCGGTAAAAATAGGTCGTGTTTTTTTCAAGCCCCGTAATCGTTACGCGATGCAATGTGTCGACACAACACAACCCGTCTTGTGAGGCATAGGCTTTTCGCGGCAGTTGGGAGTAGAAGTTCTTACCGTCTTCCTTTTTGCTGAATTCCACCCACGATTTACAAGGCTTATCGGTTGTCCACACGACTGTCACTTCGTTCTCCGACAAGTTTTGTAAATAGGGACCGTGGGTAATTTTTACCGAAGGTTGCCCGGCTATGGCATAGAGCGGGAATACTATTCCTACAATCCAAACTCTTATTAGTTTCCTGAGCATATTTATTTGTTTAATGCATGAATTCTACTTATAAGGCCCGATCTCTCGGTCTCTCAACACATCGAGACCGGGCCTTTCCAAATCTATCTAAAAAGTGTGTCTGTATATTCGACCGCCTACCACCCCGGATTTTGGACTAAATTCGGATTGATATTTATATCTCTGGAATCCAGCGGATAGAGATAGTGTTGTGGCACATTAAAAGTTTTCGTCGGCTCATTACTGTTTCGCAATGTCAGATAATTTTCTGCTGACTGCGGAGATTGAGTCGTAAATCCTGCCGGAAAACAATTCCATCTTTTCTGAACCTTATTGAAAGTCAGATGCGCAATTTTCCAACGACGAGCATCGAAGAATCGATGGCCTTCATACATGAGTTCAATCGTTCTTTCTTGTCGTATAATCTCGCGATAGTCTTTCCCTGCAATTCCCTGCCAAGAAGTCTCGACATTGGGGATACCGGCATGGGAACGAATATCATTCAAATAAATGAGAGCCTGCCCATCAAGTCTTCCATAATATTCATAATAAGCCTCCACATAATTGAGATAGAGCTCTGTCAAACGAACCAACGGAAAAGCCGTAGCCCTCACTGCCACCTGATTATTAGCGAAACTCGTATTCGGATGTAAATATTTTTTCCACAAATAACCATTAGGAGTGATATTATCTTTCAAGGGATCATTCCCGTTCGTCTGATTGGTTTCAGGATTAATTTCGCCCATTCTCAAATACAACGTATAACCTTTTCCTCCTTTTATTCCATCTCTGCCGTCCAATTCGAAATTGGTTGCCCGGTCGTATGCAATATCGGCATAGAAACGAGGTTCCCGATTCAAATGTAATCTCACGGTCTTTTCTCCCGTCTCAGGATCGGTCGTTACTCCAAATCTTCTATCATATTGGAAAGACGGGTCTTTATCAATGGGCAATCCATTCTTTGTTAAATAGGTTTCCACCATTTGCATTGAAGGAGCCAAGCCCCCATAAGGAACAGTGGTAGATCCTTGTGACAATCCGCGAGGTGCTATCATTTGTTGAATATTCATTCGGGATCCTGTGTAAGCCCAAATAATATCTGTATTTCCCGCACTCGGCATAGTCACCAACGACCAACGATGATTAAAATATCCTTTTTCAGCATCGCTTATTCCAACCGGAGCCTGCAAATGGGTATACAAATCATGTCCAGCTGCATGCGCTTCATTGATAGCGTCCTCGGCTGCATCTAAGGCTTTTTTCCATTTTTCCTTATCATACTGCAAACTGATTAATTGTTCTCCATCTTTATTCTTAAAGTCGCTGTAATATTCACTATTCCCATTAAACAAAGGACTTGCGGCATACAATAACATACGCGATTTTATTCCTTTTGCCGCAGCCCGCGTGGGAGCTCCATATTTATCGGAAGTTTGGATAGGCGGCAGTAAAGGAGCCACTTCGTCTAAACGATCGGCGATCCATTCTACACACTCATCGTAAGGACGACGTTTCGGGAAGGCCAACTCACCGGTAGCATCCAATGGAATTTCCCTGTCTATCAACACAATCGGACCATACAATCTTAACAACAGATAATGATAATAAGCTATCAGAAATTTGGCTTGCGATGAAAAATCGGTTATTTCTGCTGCGGATATTCCCGGTACACTTTCTACTCGATTCAAAAATGTATAGCATTGACGAATAGCGCCATAAAGATTGTACGCTTTACAACGGCTCGATTGTGTAGGACTTTTGAAATAAGACCAATAATTATATATGGGATCGGCTGCCGTTTGAGACCCAATATTCGCGACTTTGGAGTAATGCCATGTCGTAGCCCACTGAGAAGTTATGCACACTTCATCACTGGCTCCATTAAATTGCGGCTCCCCGTTATGATCACTCGACTCGGGCATAAAAGAATAACAAGCGTACAAAAAATTCCTTGCCGAATTTACGCTGGCAAAAGCCTCTTCCAAAGTTCCTTTCTTCTCAGGTTCAGAATCCAGATAATCACAACCGGAAACAGTAACGAGTATCCCTAATACTAAGAATATATTTTTAATTGCTTTCATAATCGTTTTAGAAATTAAATTGAACACCCAGATTGAAAACTCTCTGTAAAGGATATACCAATCCATTGCCACTGTTAGATCCGCCTCCGATCTCAGGATCCCAATACTTAAAGCCCGTAAATGTCAATAAATTACTACCGGCAATATAGGCTCTCATAAATTTGTAGGAATATCCTATCTCGGCATTTTTCAATCTCAGGAAAGAACCATCTCTCAACCAGAACGTCGACTTCTGGTATGTATTCGTATTATCTACATTGTGCGCCAATCTCGGATACTTCGCATTAGGATTGGGATTAGATGCCGACCAATAGTCATCTGCCACAAATTTCAAAACATTCTTATGATAGATATCGAACGGATGTATATCGTCCAAATAAATAGAGACTTTTCCCGCACCCTGGAAGAATACAGAGAAGTCCCAATTCTTATATTGGAAAGAGGCTCCGAAACCATATACAATCTGTGGGATATAAGGATTTCCGATATAGGTACGGTCATATTCGTTAACCACCCCATCTTCATTCAAATCTTGATATTTTATATCCCCCGGTTTTATATTAGGCATGATAGCCTCTTGACTGGGACTATTTTTAATATCTTCCTCATCTTTAAATAACCCCAGCGCTATATAAGCCGGACCGACACGATTCAAGGCTCCGCCTCTCTCGTATTGATAACTAAACGGATAATGGGGTTCATCTTTCTCCAATATTTTATTTACAGCATAAGTAAAGTTCCCTTTAACCGAAAGAACAATATCTTTGGAAAACGCATGATTATATTCCAAAGACATATCAACTCCTCTATTCGTCACTTTTCCCACATTGGCTACCGGATTAGCATCACCAATTCCTATCGTAGGCGAAATAGTTTGCCGAGTCATTAAAATTTTGTCCCTATTTTCATGAAAGTAATCGGCAATCAACAAGAATTTTTGATCGAACAAACCCAATTCTATACCCACATTTGCTTTTTTAGCAACCTCCCAAGTTGCATTTTCATTACCATATGTCGTTATGATAGCTCCGGCCTCGGTAGCTTTGAAATCCTCACCGAAAGCATATCCGGCTCCATTCATATTGACATTGGTATATCCGGGAAAACGAACAGAAGAATTAGAATTTCCAACCGTTCCATACGATCCTCTTAATTTCAGCAGACTAATCGTCTTATTCAAAGGGGCAAAAAAGTCCTCGTTCGAAATAATATAACCGAGTGCATAGGAAGGGAAGAACCCGAACCGCTTACCTTTGGCGAAATTGTCACTCCCATTATATCCGAAATTAAACTCAAAGAAATAACGTTTATCAAAGTCATACGTAAATCTTCCGGCCATACCTTGATTCAACTCTCCGAGAGAAGAGTTATAATTGGCCGGATTACTACTATAAACCCCTCGTTGCAAATAAATCAGTTGCGCTGAAATATCATGAAGATCGGCAAACTTTCTTTGATAATCTAACGAAACATTAAAATTGAATAACCTATCACCCGAATAGGCTTTGGTAAAAGAAAACGCATCGGTTCCATCGTTATTGACATTTCTCAACTTCCAAGATTGATTTCCCGTAATAGGATCGGTAACAATCGTGTTCGGGTCGATTTCGAAATAATAGGGAGTATAAGTACGATTCAAAGTCGTAGAAGAGAAATGCTTCATAGAGAATAAACCTTTAACAGACAACCCCTTAGTAATAAACTTCAAATCTTGGTCTATATTAAACGTCGCCATCGTCGTAATGCGGAACATTTCCTTTATACCGGAAGCCAGTTCGGCATACGGATTCGGATAACGGTTGAGTTGGGCGCCACCCGATTTATTACCCCATGCGATATAATTCGTACCCTCGATTTGAGGAAATTTCACCGGGAAATAGGTAGGCTGTGCCCACATTACCCGATTAAAGATCGTATTGATACTATTATAAGGGCCCTTGTAATCTTGTATTTGAACATTTAATTTCACCCCCATTTTGGTAGTGGACGAAATATGAGTATTTACATTGGCTTGAAACGAATACCGCAAATTCTGAATATTATTCTTTAACGGATTTTCTTTTGCTTCTTGTACCAACCCCATATCGTTATTAAATGTCGCACTGACAAAATAATCCATGTTTTTCGACCCACCGGAAACGTTTATGTTCGCAGCCTGATTAAACGTGACATCTTTAAAAATAATATCATACCAATCGTTATTTGGATAAAGGTAAGGATTGCGGTTCTCAATAGTTCCTTGAATCTGATCGTCGGTAAACTGAGGATTCGCTCCGGGAGTACGAGCTTCGATCGCTTCATTAAACATTTTCATATAAGTGACACCATCGGCCAGTTCAGGAATCTGTGTAGGCATGGACATTCGCCCTTCGACACGAACATTTATCGTAGGTTTTTGATTCATTCGACCCGACTTGGTCGTAACCAAAAGAACGCCGTTCGCCCCACGCGAACCATAAAGAGCCGTTGCCGTAGCATCTTTCAAGACAGAAAAACTCTCGATTGTTTCCGGTGCTAAGGCATTCAAATCATACGTGCTGGATTCTGTTCCATCAATTAATATCAAGGCATTCTGAGCTGAACCCGAAGCGAATGTACTGACTCCTCGTATCCAAAAATTCGCACCGTCGGCTCCCGGCTCCCCGGTTTTCTGAACCGATATTACGCCGGCAATACGACCGGCAAACGTGTTAGTAAGGTTGGTAGTGGGCACACGAAGTTCACTGGCTTTTACCGATTGAATAGCACCGATCACACTCTCTTTTTTCTGTTTACCGAAACCCACGACAACGACTTCGTCAAGAGATGTATTATTTTCCTGTAAAACCACAGTCACATTTTTTTTCGTGCCATAACTCACCTCCTGCGGTTGAAACCCAATATAAGACACCAACAGAACACCTTTGTCGGGGACTTCGATGGAAAAATTTCCTTCTATATCGGTCGCCTTTCCCGATTTCTCGCCTTTTACAATCACATTAGCTCCGATAACGGCTTCTCCCTTACTATCGATAACCGTACCCGTAAGCAGGCGCTTATCGACCTTCGAAGAAGCATTTGACCGGCTTTTACTGAGAACTATCTGCTTTCCGTTTATAGAATACGTAATATCGCTCCCTTTAAACAAAATATCCAGAATTACGGAGATAGGTTGATCTTTCTGCGATATATCGATCCTCTGACCGACATCTACTTGCTGTTTATTGTACAAAAAAGAGTAACTGGTTGTTTCCTCTATATAATTCAAAACGCTTTCGAGAGTAGCATTTTTCATATTGACGCTTACTAATGGATCGCGTGTATGATTATCTGCACCGAAAGCCATAACATTACAGCAAACCAACAAAAGCGAGCAAATTTTTATAATTAGAAGATTCTTAGGCAGAAATTGTTGCTTCCTACCTTTCAAAATAGAAATAAAGTTCATACATTTGTGTTAGTTTAGTTGGTATTTAAGGATAATAAACTCTAAGTGTTATCTTTCCGCTAACTTATGAAGGGTGGATATGGAGGAAGGTTCCACCCTTCTTTATATGGCGGATAATTCTTTCTATTCTATCTAATCCGTCTTTCTCTTCATAATATAAAATTTTTAAGGTTATTCATAATTATTTTCTATAATCTCACTACTTCGATATATCTCTTGGAATAAACGCCATTAGGCATAGCTTTCTCGGAAGTTTTTTCTATGTATTTCATGGGAACAGTCAATTTCATTAACCGTAGAATCTCATCGAGCGTTTCTCCCTGAAAGGTCGCACGATACATATGTTTCGCCAAATCTTTGTCCATCACCACAATATCGGCATTGTAAACTTGTCCTATCTTTCGGAATACATCGTCCAAAGGTTCATCTCTAAAAATTAATTTGCCATCTTTCCATGCACACCATTTATAAGTATCGACCTCTTCTACACGATAATTTTGCCGTTTCGTATTATAATTTATTCTTTGTCCCGGTTTCAAATTCAACCGTTCTTTACTCCTATCCAACTCAACCTCTACAACGCCATTAACCATGGTCACAGCATTTATCGTATCATTGCTATAACCTTCTACATTAAAAGCCGTACCTGTGGCTTTAACTTCCATGTCCTCGGTATATACAATGAAAGGATTTTTCTTATCGGAACGGACTTCGAAAAAGGCTTCTCCATTCAAGTAAACGCTACGCTCTCCGGCCTTAAATTTCGTAGGATATTTCAATTCACCACCAGAATTCAACCATACGATAGAACCATCAGGCAAATTCATTTGTATACGGGTTCCATAAGGAGCCGATATTTTCTGATAACTTATTTTAGAATAATCTTGTTCTACAAACCTATCGGCAACCATATATATCAACGCAAACAAAATAGGAATAATTAAAACTGCGGCAACTCTACTCCAATAACGATATATGCGTATCACACGTTTTTCTCGTAAACCCATCTTCAACTTTATCCGACTTAAAGCCTTAGTCGTCGAAATAGACCGTACATCAAAAGCAGGATGCGTCACCTCCCACAAATTTTTCATTTTTAAGAAGTAATCATAATTATCTTGGTTATTCGAAATCCACGTTTCAAGCACACGCTTATCCTGTAATTCCAAATTTCCAGATAGATATCTTACAATAAGACGGTCAATATTCTCGTTCGATAATTCCATTTTTATCCCTTTCTATTAATAAGACGTTTATCCCCAAAAAATCCACAATGAAAACAGAATTTTTTTTATCTATCGTACAAATAAAACAGCAATCAATAAGAAAAAATCTTTCAAAAGAGTCCGCAATGTTTTTAATGACTGGCTTATACGAACTTCAACCGTACGTTCCGAGACATTCAGTTTTTTAGCGATTTCTTTATATTTTATACCTTTTATCCGGCTCAATACGAAAACCTCTTTTTGAGCTTTCGGCAATTTATTTATCGCTTTTTTTATATGATCTTGTAATTCGGAATATAAAATATATTCCTCGGTATTGGAGCTCGATAATACCGAGTTTTCATTTACGTAATCAAAATAATCGTTCCTGACATTTTGATGCCTCATGTAATCGAAACAACGATTCCGAACGGAAATTAACAGATAAGATTTTAACGATCTCCCCACAGACAGTGTTTTCCGGTCATACCATAAATGCATGAATAAGGATTGAACTATATCCTCACAAACTTGTCTTTCGCGAAGATAGCTCCCCGCATAAAGAAGAAGGTCCTTATAATACAATTTAAAAATAGAATCAAAAGATCTTTCATCGTCCAAAGCTAATCTCCGCATCAAATCATCGTCACATGCTTGTTGAAAAGTTTCGTCATTCGAGATCAATGATTCCGATAAAATATTTAAATCATATATTTCTTTGTGATTCATAGTCTTATAACTTAACTTCTAAAAATGAATATTCAAAACCGATAATACCAAAAGTTATTCAGATACAACTTTTTATTTTAAATTAGGTGATGAATTTCTTTCCTCAAAGATATAATAATATTATAAAACTAATCACCAATTAAAAAAATCTTAATGAAAAATTCTTATAAAAAATTACAGTTATCCCCACAATTACAGTTAATTATAATAAATTAAATTGGAGAAATATCACAATTATTTAATATTATAATTAGACCATTTAAGAATATAAGGGTTCAGTAGAAAATTCATGGGGATAGCCCTGAATGTTAGCGAATGAGAGGGGATTGTATCTACTCTTCTCCTCTGCCGTGTACCGTAGCCTTACAGGACGTTGTGACGCAATATAGAGAAGAGATACCGAAGAAACAATAGTTTCTGAGGAGAAGGGTTGAAAAGATTTCATAAGATTTTTAGCTGTAAGGGTTAATCCCCTCGTCTCATAGGCATTCTCCCTATATTCCCTTATGAAAACGGAAACACCTCGTAATGCTACGGAGCACGGCAGAGGAGGAGGAGAAACTTGATTATTTTCACTGCGGGTATTTTCTAACCCCTCCGTCACTTCGTGACACCTCCCCTATATTTTGCATTGCAAAACACAGAGGAGGAGGTTTAATGCCCTTCTATCACACTATTTATCAATGAGATGGATCGTGTTTGGCCTCCTCCTCTGCCGTGCTCCGTAGTGTGGCGTTAGCCATATAGGGGAGGTGTCACGAAGTGACGGAGGAGTTGAGAAGATATTATATAATCTTTGATTGAGGAGTTAGAAGTATAAAACGGGCAATCCCCATTAATTATCGACAGAGCCTAAAAATCTACTGGCTCAATATAAGATTTTTTCTATCGAGACAAACAAAAAAGCAGATTGCGATTTTCTCGCAACCTGCTTTATGTGGTCCCACTTGGGCTTGAACCAAGGACCCCCTGATTATGAGTCAGATGCTCTAACCAACTGAGCTATAGGACCGGCACGGATATTTCCGTAAGCGTGTGCAAAGATAGATGTTTTCAAAGAAACCCCAAAATATTTTTTTATTTTTCTTCAAAGGGAATATAAAAGACGGTTGAAATCACCCCTTCTCTATCGTACCCCAATATACCTCGCCTTTCCATGAAACAGCATAAACAAAAATTGTACAAGCATTTCTCCTCTGCTCAATACGGTTGTACCATCGACCGTCATGCTTCCGTCAACTAAGAAGCTGTTTTAAATTTATTGAGAAATAATATTATCATTGCAGGCAGGTATGTTCCGGCCCTATTGAGCCCCTGTCTCGCATCTTGAATCCCTTGATTTTTGTCAATAGCCCGCTATTGACTGCGTATCTCGGACTCCAATCTGCTTCAACATAGGTCTTAATCTGTCTCGGAATAAATTTAAAACAGCTTCTAAAAATTTTTCTATGCAGCCAGAATACCGCACAAAATTCACTACTTTTGCATAAAATGCGAGAATAGGTAACACCCGAATGTAATCAAGCAAATTTATTTTACCCTCGGTTCGCCCTATTTTCGCTGCACTTAAAACTGTATTTATGAATACGTCTTTGGCGGGTATCCGGAATTTATTATTCGATTTAGGTGGAGTTATTATAAATCTCGACCGGCAACGTTGCGTCGATGCTTTAACGGCATTAGGCGATGAAAAAGCCGATGAAATGCTGGACCTATCCGTCCAACGGGGAACACTCATGGATTTGGAAGAGGGAAAAATATCCCCAAGCGACTTTTTCAAGTGCATGCGCCAAAAGATAGGGAAAGCCGTTTCGGACGAGGAAATCGTCCATGCCCTTAACGAACTTTTAATCGGGATTCCCCTCGACCGTTTGACTCTATTACGGAAATTGAGACAGCGATTCAACGTTATGATGTTGAGCAACACGAATCCTATCATGTTCGATACCAAAATAGCCGAGTGCTTTGCACAAGAGGGATTATCGATAACCGATTATTTCGATGACGTTTATTTATCCTACCGATTAAAATCTTGTAAACCAGACATCGCTATTTTCAAAAAAGTGATCGAACTATCCCGTATTGTTCCGCAAGAGACTTTATTTTTCGATGATTCTCAAAAGAATTTAGATGCTGCGGCCAGCCTCGGATTCAAGACTTTTCTCGTAACACCCGACAGGGATATAGTAACATTTTTCAATACCCAATCGATAGATGACTTCTGAATATAAAGGTATCACAAACGATCAAGCCGCTTTTGCAGCACTCGGTGTATTCGACGGTGTACATACGGGGCATCGAGCCGTTATCGAAAAAGTAAAAGAAGAAGCGGCTATGAGAAACTTATCGTCGGCAGTCATCTCATTTCGCACACACCCGCAGCAGGTACTTCACCCCGAAATACCTTTTCGCATGTTGACATCGCCCGAAGAACGAGCCGAGCTGTTGCGAAAAACCGGGATAGATCGAACTATTTTTCTTGACTTCACACCCGAAATGTCCTTATTATCGGCATACGATTTCTTGAAAATCCTGTCAAACCGATACTGTATAAAAGGGCTTATCATCGGCTATGACCATCGTTTCGGGCATAACCGGGCCGAGGGTTTCGAAGAGTACGTCAAATATGGCAAGGACTTAGGGATAGAAATAATCCATGCCCCTGAATTTGTGACCGACCTCGGGCCGGTAAGCTCTTCGATTATCCGAAAATATCTTTTGCAGGACGATGTTTGCACCGCCAACCGATTACTTTCATATCCTTATACGTTGCACGGGAATGTGGTAAAGGGTTTTCAGGTCGGAAGGAAAATAGGATTTCCCACGGCTAATTTAAATATCGACTACCCGGACAAACTGATTCCTGCAAATGGAGTTTATGCCGTACGAATCGGGATACCAGACGGCAAACATTACGGAGGCATGCTTAATATAGGACATCGGCCGACTCTAAACCGACCGAACGATTATAGCATAGAGGTGAATATTTTTGATTTCTCGGAAGATTTATACGGCAAGACCTTATCTGTCGAACTTATCGAATATGTACGCACGGAGAAAACATTCGCCGATATAAAGGCCTTACAGTCACAATTAGTTAAAGATAAAGAAACTATCCGCAAAATCTTATCCGAGTAATTTCCTCACTCACTTCCAGCGATTCGCGACGCAGAGAATAAATTCAAATTTATTCCAACTTCTATCTATTTTATCTTGAAACCCGAAATCGCTATAACGAGACTTGATAATCTTGTTTATTCAGTTTAGGATCACAACACACTAAACCGACATTCTTCATATCGACAGTTACCCTCACACGCTCGTCTTTAACGAGCTTTTCCCACCACGATTTCACTTCGCTATTACTGCGGATACCATCTATTATCAACAACGCATGCATATCCAAAACAGGGGCAAGCAAATCGGGCAATGCCCGATAATACGGCTTGGGCAAACGATTCACGACAATATACAGACGCTCGGGTGTTTGTCGAAAATAGTCCAAGAGAAACGTAGCATATTCTTCCCGAACGAAATCGGCCTTCTCTCCAACCTCGGCAAAAAGGCTCTCGGCAAAATCATGAATCTCGGGCAACGGTTCTACAACCGTAATCTCAGATTGTCTTCCCGCCAATCTCAAATAGAGAGTCGAAATTCCCCATGAAGTTCCTATTTCGAGAATGTTATCCGGACGAAAGAAGTTGGTCAATCGAAAAAAAAGCCTTCCTCGGCTTGTCGAAATCCGCTTCCGCAAATGTTTCTGTCGATGCGAAAGACTATCGTCCACATGCTCGTGACAAATCGCCTCTATGTCATCATAGGCATAGTACCTCGCTTTCTCCCGTATGACCTTCGTAATAAGTCTAAACGCAAAAGGAGAATGGATACCGAATCCCCATGCTTGACGCATGCGACTCATCGGCGACGTATAATCCTTCCAGAACTTTTTTTGCATGACGGTATTCCTAATCTTCCACAGACAAATCGTTACGCCTTTTCCACGCTCCAAGCCCCACCACTACAAATGCTCCCAAGATAAGGAACAAAGAAACATAGGCAACCGCTTCGGTCGTATGAACCGATTGTGGGTCGAAACGGAAAATGACTTCGTGGTCTCCGGCGGGAAGATTTACCGCCCGCAGCACATAATTCACCCTCGCCATATCGACCGGTTTCCCATCGACTGTCACTTGCCAGCCCCACGGGAAATATATCTCTGAGAAAACAGCCAATCCACCATTTCGGGATTGGTAACGATAAGTCAACTCGTCTGGTTTGTATGCCGTCTCATAAATCGTGTCACCGGCAACCGGAGGAATGATTTTCTCACCGATTTCATTCTTGAATTTACGATCGGCCACCGCCGTAAACGACGGATCGAAATCGGTAATCGCCTCCATCTCGGCATCGGCATTATCAACCCATTTCACTTCCGAGACGAACCATGCGTTCCCCAAAGCTCCGGGATTGCGTACCACCGTCTCTTTTCCGTTTTCGAGAGGTTGGATAATATAACGGGTGTTCAACATATTCAATACCGCAGGATTGGCATTCTCCAACTGATGCTTTATCAAGTCTTGATAACGACGCAACTTGGCGGCATGGTATCCTCCCACCGATTTATGATAATACGAAGTACGAGGCTCGTTGAAACTTGCCTCCAAAGTTGGTCCCGCAGCAGCATTCAATACTCTGTAATTCATATCTTTGTCTTGCAAGATATAACGATCGGCCTCGGTCATGGGGAAAGGATTGGTTTTCCGGGCAGCAGTCACGAAGTTACCGCTATTGAGATAACGTTTATTGACCGGATACATATCGCCGATAAGAATTACAACCAACGCAACCATTACCACAGTCGAACCTAACTTCTTCTCCCTCAAAAGCCACAAAGCGACAAAGCCCAATGCAACAATAACGAACGAACGCCATGCATCGGCCGTGAATATAGCTCGTCGAGCCTCGGCTATCCCGGCGAATAACTCTCCATAACCGGGTTGCTGTATAGCCTCCAATTCATAATCTTTCAAGAAATCATCGAACAAACCGGGGAACAAGGCCGCCAATAAGGCAATCCCCCCCACTATACCGCCGCTCAAATAGAACGACCATTTTTCTCTTTTAAGAATCGAGGGATCGTCGAATATCTTTTTCAATGCCAACACAGCGAGCAGAGGCATACAAAACTCGGCAACGACCAAAATACTCGAAACGGTACGGAACCGGTTATACATGGGGAAATAATCGATAAACCAGTCGGTAAACCACATCATATTCTTCCCCCATGACAGCATAACGGTCAATATAGTTACTACAAGCAATGCCCATTTCAATGGAGTACGAACGATAAAACACCCCAATACGAACAAAAAGAAAATCAACGCACCCACGTAAACGGGCCCAGACGTGAAAGGCTGGTCACCCCAGTATCGATCGACCTGAGACAAATAAGGACGGATTTGAGGATCGGCAGCCTTCGTCGCATGCTCGTTCTCGGAGAGCAGTCCACTGGCTCCTCCCTTACTGTCGGGAATAAGCAGGGTAAGCGTCTCCATCTTGCCATAACTCCATTTAGTAATATAATCCTTATCCAATCCGCTGCCCGTATTTTCTTGGGAATTGTCTTGCGATGTCAGCTCGGTATGTCCACCTCGCATGGATTCCTTCGAATACTTATAGGTATGATACAGATTCGAGGCATTCGCTCCGACAGCCAATAAAGCGGCGACAACCAATACTCCGGTGGCTTTGAAAAAGCGAGGCAACGTATGCGAACGATAATGTTCTACCGCATAGGCAATTACTACGGCAAAGATAACAAACAAAAAATAATAGGACATTTGCACATGGTTCGACATGATTTGCAATGCCCCGAACAGAGCAGCCAATGCTCCACCCAACAGATATTTACCCCGATAGGCCAACACGATACCGGCGATCGTCGGCGGGATATAAGCCAAAGTAATAAACTTCCAAATGTGCCCCGCCGCGATAATAATGAAAAAATAGGAAGAAAACGCATAAGCTATCGCCCCAAAGGCTGCCAGATACCAACGGACATTCAGCGACAACATAAGGATATAAAAGCCCAACATCATGATAAACAGCAAAGACACCGGCGAAACCAGCCACAAGTTGTAGATCTTTTGCAATCCTTTCAACGGTTCATTGCTCGCATAGCTCGGAGCGATTTGGAACGTGGGCATACCAGAAAATACCGTACCCGTCCAACGAGGCATTTCTCCGGTCTCTTCGGCATACGTTTTCGCCTCATGCCCGATAGCTAAACCTTGTTGGGTGTCATGTTGAAACAATATTTTCCCTTCGATTACATCGGGACAAAAATAAACGAACGATAATAATACAAACACCAATACCGGCAACAATGCCCAAAAATTCCTATGGTTTTTCATTTCTCCAAATCTGTATATTCTGTGCAAATGTACGAGTTTAACCGAAATAATCCCACTTCAAGAAGAACAATCTGAAACAAAAACGTTTATCTTCTATTCCTTTATACAAAAAAGCCGGAGCTGCACTGGGCAACTCCGGCTCTATTAATAAAGACTTATCTTCTATCTTATTTCACAAGCGAAGCGATATCGAATTTTGCAAATTCAAGATCGGTAGCAGCTTGTTGAGCTTTCGAAGAATCCATGCTGATAGATTTCTTCAAGTTGGAAACAACCATTTGTTCGTTGTTGGTACGAGCACCCAAAACAGCCATCAAATAGTATGTATTGGCATTAGGAGCTTCAACACCGGCCAAAGTAGCTTTTGCTTTGCTGTAATCTTTCGTCAAGATTTGAGCCAAAGCAGCATTGTTGGATTTAACATCGCCGAATGCTTTAACAGCTGCGTTATAGTCGCCTTTCTTCATGTAGAATACACCCAATGCTTCGTTCAATTCTTCTACACCAGCAGATTTACCAAATGCTTGTTCTGCCTTAGCATAGTCGTTATTAGCCAAGCTGATCAAGCCTTGATTCATAGCAACTTCGGGAGTATTGGGAGCAATGCGGGCAGCTTTTGCAAAGTTGTTTTGAGCAGCAGCCAAATCACCTTCTTCGTATTGAACCATACCCAAGTTGTTGTATCCACGATAATCGTTAGGATAGATTTCAACGACTTTTGCATAAATAGCGGCTTTTTCTTTATTGGTCTTTACCAAAGTAGCAGCATAAAGTAATTCGTCAACAGAAAGAGCTTTGGCATCTTCCTTAGCCAATTTCGAAATTTCTTCGTCAGATTTACCGATAACGTTTACAGAAGCTGTGATTCTCGAATAACGCAATTGGGGAAGAATTTCTTCGGCCAATACTTTGAACACAGAAGACATGTTCTTGATTTCACGTTCGCGTTGTTCAGGATCGGAATACATTGAAAGAACATTCAAAATAAGTTCTTTGTCTTGGATATTCGATTTCGAAACCAATTCTTTGAAACCTTCCCAGTCTTGAGCTGTAAATTCGGCAGTCATATCGGCATCGATTTTACCTTTCTTCAAGCTCTTCTTCATATAGTTAACCGTATTTTTCTCACGGTTTTCGGCCAAAGTCGTATTCAACTTAACACCACCATCGGGAGAAGCGAAAGAAGCGACATTGATATTGGTCAATTCCTTATTAGGAGCTTCGGTAGCAGCTTTGATTTCATTGTGCAAAGCGTTCATTTGTTCCGATTTCAATTGCTCAGAACGCAAGTTGGCTTGTTGAATAAGGAACATAATGTCGGCAGAATATTTTTCTTCTATGATACGTTGGAACTTATCGGGCGTAATAGCAGGATTCAACTCTTGTGCGTTAGCGATCTCGGCCGTAGAAATAACGCCTTCTGCAACAGTTACACGAGGAAGGTCATACGTTTTTTTGCCTCTTTGTACCTTAAATGCCAATTGCAATTCCGATTTCCGCATAGCAGGAATGTATTTGAAATTAACCGGCATTGAAACAACGCCACCCATTTTATAAGAAATGGCTTGGTCGTTACCTTCTACTTTTTCACCTTGATAAACAAACGGAGTTCCGGCAGTTTCACCATCGGCATAAACCAAATACGGAGTTACGGTTACAACCGATTTCTTATCGAAATATTTTTCAGGGAAAGTTCCAGTAACCGTTGCAGGAACTTGACCGCCCACTACTTCAAGAGGAGAAGGGGTTACCGTAAAATAATCGGCCGATAACGGCTTCATGTCTTTGTTACACCCTACAAATGCTAGTGTCATGAGAAGCATTAGAGGAAGATAGATTTTCTTAATCATAATAATAATTGTTTGGTTACACTTATTTTTTGAAATATTACTTTTATAGTCAACTGTTTAAAAACAAAATACTCCTATTGCGGTTAATATTTAAGGCAAAAATAAACAAAAATAGAACACTCCCACTATTTTTATACAAATTTTTTTATCTAACCTTCATAATTTATAAGGTTTTCTTATTTCTGGGGTGGTGTTGCAATATCTCTTGTCGTAAAAACTGCCGGTCGAGATGAGTATATATTTCTGTCGTAGTGATACTTTCATGGCCCAACATCTGTTGTATTGCCCGTAAATTGGCTCCTCCTTCCAACAGATGGGTAGCAAATGTATGCCGCAACGTGTGCGGACTGACTTTTTTACGAATACCACATCTTTCACAAGCTCTCTTGATAATATAGAAGATCATTACTCTGGTGAGTTGTGTCCCCCGGCGATTCAGAAACAAAATATTCTCGTTGCCCCGCTTTATATCAAGGGATAGCCGATCATCTATATAAGGACGAATTTCTTTAATCGCTTTCTCTGAAATAGGAACCAACCTCTGCTTTTTACCCTTACCTTCCACGATGATATAACCGTCGTTAAAATAGAGGTTGGACATACGAAGCCCCACCAATTCGGAAACACGAAGGCCACAACTATACAATGTTTCTACAATCGCTCGATTGCGGCGTTCTTCCGGTTTCGACAGGTCGAACGAATTGACTAGCTCGTCCACCTCCTCTACTGTCAACACGTCGGGCAATTTCATACCCAATTTAGGAGTCTCTATCAATTCCGAAGGATTCGTATCGATGCATTTCTCCATTCTCAAAAAATTGAAAAAAGATTTTATCCCCGAAATAATACGAGCCTGCGACCGTGCACCGATACCCAAATCTTGTAATGTAGCGACAAACTGATGCAAATCGGCTCCTGTAACGGTTCTCCAATCCAAATTTTCCGAGTCGATAAAGTCAACCAGCTTTTCTACATCGGACATATAACCGGCTATCGTATTCTCCGAAAGCCCTCGTTCCAGTCTCAAATAACGACTAAAACGTTTTAACAAATTATCCGTATCAACTAATGCCATTTTCTTTTTATCCGATATCTCATTTTTTTTCTGTAATTTTGCACTAAATTCAGGAGTAGTTTTTTGAGCTTTTATACAAAACAAAGCTACGCTAATGGCAGACTATTCCGTATCTTGATGAAAATAGGCAAAATCGAAGAGAATACGAAACATGTATTTCTCCTTACAAAGATAGTGATTTATGGATATTCTTATTATTAACGGGCCGAATCTTAACCTTTTGGGGAAGAGAGAAAAAAGCATTTACGGAGAAAAAAGTTTCGAAGATTATCTCTGTGAATTGCAGCAACGTTATGCCCAACACCACATCGCATACTATCAATCCAACATAGAGGGCGAACTCATCGGAAAAATTCAAGAAGCCGGTTTTTCCTGCGACGGCATTGTCCTTAACGCTGGTGCATACACACACACGTCTATTGCAATCGGCGATGCCATACGAGCAGTGCCCGCCCCCGTTATAGAGGTGCACATTTCCAATATACATGCCCGGGAAGAGTATCGACACACATCAATGATAGCCGCCGCAGCGAAGGGGTCGATCATCGGATTCGGACTCGACTCATACCGGCTCGCCATAGAAGCTCTAACTGAAAACGAACGATAAATTAATCATATATGTCCAAATATACCAAAATAGTAGCCACCATTTCCGACGCTCGTTGCGACGTCGATTTTATCAAACAGCTATACGAAAGCGGCATGAATGTGGTGCGTATGAATTCGGCCCATTTGCAAGAAGAAGGATTTCAAAAAATCATCGACAACGTGCGTGCCGTTTCGAACAAAATAGCCATTTTAATGGATACAAAAGGACCCGAAGTGCGTACTACCGCATTGTCGGGGGATTCAAACATTTTGTTTTCGACGGGCGACATCGTTCGCATCACGGGAAAAGAAGGAACATTGACCGGCAACGGATATATCGGGGTGAGTTATCCCCGTTTTGCAGAGGACCTTTCCATAGGCAGCCACATACTTATCGATGACGGAGAGCTCGAATTTGTCGTGCGAAAAAAAGAGAACGACGATTTGCTGTGCGAATCGCTCAACAACGGAGAGCTGGGTGCACGCAAAAGCGTAAACGTCCCGGGAGTACGGATTAACCTACCGTCTCTCACAGAAAAAGACATTCGCAATATCCGCTATGCCATTAAACAAAATATCGACTTCATCGCTCACTCGTTCGTACGCAGCAAACAAGATGTTCTCGATATACAGGCTATACTCGACGAGTACAAAAGCCCCATCAAGATTATCGCCAAAATAGAGAATCAAGAGGGTGTGGATAATATCGACGAGATACTCGAAGCCGCCTATGGGGTAATGGTCGCGCGAGGCGATTTGGGAATAGAAGTTCCCCAAGAAAAAATCCCCGGCATACAGGCTCGACTGATTAAAAAATGCATACAGGCCAAGAAACCGGTAATCGTAGCGACACAAATGTTGCACTCGATGATAAAAAATCCCCGGCCTACCCGTGCCGAAGTTACCGACATCGCCAATGCCATTTATCAACATACCGATGCGCTTATGCTCAGCGGTGAAACGGCTTATGGGAAATATCCTGTCGAAGCGGTGGCGACTATGGCCCGTGTAGCCGAAGAGGCCGAAAACAACAAACTCACGGAAAACAACATTCGGGTAGTCTCGACCGACGACCCCGATGTCACTTCGTTCCTTGCCAAACAAGCCGTAAAAACGTTTAACAAATTGGGCACGAAAGCTATCGTTACCGACAGTTACACAGGACGAACCGCTCGTTATGTCGCTGCCTTTCGCGGCAGATACCCGGTATTGGCGATTTGCTATTACGAGCGGACAATACGGTTACTGGCCCTCTCATACGGTGTCTTTCCGTTATATCAGGAACGAACCCGCACTTCCCGCGAATATTTGTTCAACGGGCTAAACCATCTCATGGAACAACACCTGATAAACCGCGACGATTTAATCGCCTATCTAGGCGGCGGATTCGGTGAAGGAAAAGGAACGACGTTCTTAGAAATCAATCGAGTAGGAGAAGTACTCGATAACTTCGACCACTATACGTTACCCAACATGGAAGATACCGAAGCATGACGCCCGAACTGGAAGAATACATATTGACCCACATCGACAAGGAAGACGAGCTGCTCGCTTCTCTCGACAGAAACACCCATCTCTACCACTTGCGTCCGCGCATGGTATCGGGTCATCTGCAAGGGAGGATTCTCAAAATGTTCTGCCGCATGATCCGGCCGCACAGAATATTGGAACTGGGAACCTTCACTGGATATTCGGCCTTGTGCTTGGCCGAAGGACTGACCGAGGGCGGCGAAGTACACACCATAGAGATCGACGACGAGATAGAAGATTTCACCCGCAGTTATTTCGATAAATCTCCGTTACGCGACCGGATAAAATTGATTATAGGCGATGCTTCGGACATCATTCCGGCATTAACCGACACGTACGACATCGTGTTTATCGATGCCAACAAAAGGGATTACTTGAAATATTACGAGCTCGTATTGCCGAAGGTGCGACCGGAAGGGTTCATTCTTGCCGACAATACCCTATGGGACGGTAAAGTCGTGACCGACCCGAACAGCCGCGATGCCCAAACCATAGGAATAGAACGGTTCAACGACTTCGTCGCGACCGACAATCGGGTAGAAAAAATTATACTTCCCTTACGAGACGGACTCACGATCTTATGGAAAAAACCATAATTTCGCCGGATATACGGGGTAAAACTTTGTTATTTATTAAAACCACCTATTATGGAAACAACCAGACAAAACAAAATAAGTCGACTGCTCCAAAAAGAATTGAGCGACATATTCTTGGCAGAAACCCGTAAAACACATGGGATAATCATATCGGTAAGCGTAGTGCGGGTAAGTCCCGACCTGAGTACGGCAAAAGCCTACCTGAGTATTTTCCCGCCGGAAAAGAGCGCAGAAATGATAGAAAACATCAATGCCAATACGAAAACCATTCGATACGAGCTTTCACAGCGGGTACGTTACCAGTTGAGAAAAACTCCCGAACTATCGTTTTTCCTCGACGATTCGCTCGACTACATCGAAAACATAGATTCTCTACTGAAAAAGTAAACGCTCCCTATGAACCGCCTCGCCCGGAAAATAGCATGGCGTTACTTGTTTTCAAAAAAATCGCATAGCGCCATCAATGCCATATCGATTGTCTCGGTATGCGGGGTGGCTATCACTACGTTGGCTCTCGTCTGCACGCTATCGGTCTACAACGGATTTACGGAGCTGATAGGATCGCTCTACTCCCAAATAGACCCGCAGATAAAAATAACTCCGTTGCAAGGCAAAACTCTTGACACCGAAGAAGAGGCTATCGAGCAAATCGCCGAATGGAACGAGGTGAAAACATTCACACCCGTCATCGAAGAAAACGCCCTCTGCATATACAAAGACCGGCAACGGCCTGTTTTAGTGAAAGGCGTACCCGACAATTATACAGAGCTTTCCCACATACAAGACATTGTCACGAGCGGAACGTTCCAACTCAACGACGGCAGAATCGACTACGTATCATTAGGTATCGGCGTAGCTGGACAACTCGGCGTTGTCGCCAACTCTCCTTATCCGGTAGAATTGTACGCTCCCAATCGGTTGGGAAAAGTCAATCTGGCCAATCCGTCACAGTCGTTTAACGGGAGACGTATTTTCGTCTCATCGACATTCTGCGCCAACCAAGCCATCTATGACGACCAGCTCGCCATCATACCCTTGTCGACCGCTCGCGAGATGTTCAGTTATACTACCGAAGCGACCGCTATCGAATTGCATCTCACTCCAACGACAGATGAAAACGAATTTGCGAAAAAATTGAGAGAACACCTCGGTGACGCTTATCGGGTGGCGACCCACATACAGCAAAACGACTGGTACAAATGGGTGCAAATAGAGAAATGGATCACATTTCTTATTTTATCGTTCATTCTGATGATTGCCACATTCAACGTAATCGGAGCCTTGTCGATGCTTATTATCGACAAAAAACGGGATATAGATACACTACAAAACCTCGGAGCCGACGACAGACTCATTTCTAAAATCTTCCTCGTCGAAGGGTGGCTCATTTCGGCTATCGGGGCTGGTTCGGGACTCATCTTGGGAGTCATACTCTGCTATCTGCAACAAGAATACGGAATACTGAAATTGGGCAGTTCCGAAGGCGTGTTTATTACCGACGCTTATCCGGTGAAGCTGGAACTCCTCGACACGCTGGCAGTCACAGCCATCGTCCTCATTTTGGGATTCGTGACCGCTTGGTATCCGGCCAAATTTCTGAGAAAAAGACTTCTGACAGCCAAACAAAACGAACAATAACCTACCACACTCCGTCACTGCATGTCACCCGCCCTATCTCATCTTATGATGACCGACGAAAGATTCATTAAAACCAACGCCTACGCTTTTTAAGGGCACTGAGAATCATTCCATTTCCCGAGCGATAGCCTCGGCAATAGCTTGCATCTCGGTAGATTCAAGAGAAAGTTTGTCCCGGAAAAAATTCATATCCGCTTCCTTGTTAATAGGAACGAGGTGAATATGAGTGTGCGGGACTTCGAGTCCCATAACAGCGACTCCCACTCGCTTACAAGGAATCGCTTTCTCGATAGCTTTTGCCACCCGTTTGGCAAATCGGGTAAGACCCACATAAGTCTCATCGTCCAAATCGAAAATATAATCGACCTCTTGTTTGGGAATAACCAAAGTATGACCTTTGGCAACGGGACTGATGTCTAAAAAAGCAAAGTAGTTTTCATCTTCGGCTACTTTATAGCACGGTATTTCACCGGCAACGATACGACTGAAAATAGATGCCATAATTTCGTGATTTTAGGTCTACAAATATAGTGAAAGTTGAGTGCAAAGACAAATGGAAATCATATTTCCGATTCGGCTATGCCGAACCGTATCCCATAAATATAGCGAAAATCAAACACAAAAAAGCTAAGCTCGCTGAGACTTTTCGACAAGACACTCTATATTAATGTGAAAAGAAACAGGGTGACAAAAAATATTCCCCCTTTCTGCGAACTATAGGAGAGAAAGGGGGAATATCTATAATAAAAAAGCCGGTGTGCATAACTCGCACATCGGCTTATGCCTAAATAGAAATATCTACGATCTCGAACGACATCAATCCAGAAGGCACTTGAATCTCTGCGATGTCTCCGACTTTCTTGCCCAACAGTCCTTTGGCGATAGGCGTCGTGGCCGAGATTTTTCCTTCTCTCAAATTGGCTTCGGACTCAGATACGATAGTGTAGGTCATTACCGCCCCGTTCTTCACATTTTTAATTTTTACTGTATTCAAAATCTGAACCGTATGGGTGTTCAATTTACTCTCGTCGATAAAGCGTGCATTCGCCACTAAATCTTTCAACTGAGAAATTTTCATTTCGAGCATTCCTTGCGCCTCTTTGGCGGCATCGTACTCGGCATTTTCCGAGAGATCTCCTTTATCACGTGCCTCACCGATAGCCCGTGAGATTTCGGGACGCTTCACATTTTCGAGATAAGCGATCTCTTCCATCAATTTTTTGTAACCTTCTTCGGTCATGTACGTAATAGCCATAATCTAACTCCTATAGTTTATATTAAATAATTTTCTCATCGAGATGTCGTTTCAATTTTTCGAAGGTTCCAATATCACTTGGAAATTTCAAAACGGCTCCTAAACAAAAAAGAAATCCCGCCGTTTGTCGGGACTCCTTTTTGTGCTTTCAATGTGACAAAGATACTCTCTTTTTTTTATCTTCCAAAAAAAAACAACGATATTCGTCCAAAAGTTCATTTTCCGAACCTCGTATCGAACCTTAAAGCCGAGACTGTACCGCGTTTTCTATTTCATCGACTTTTTCTATCCGTTTTACAATACCGTCATTCCTATCGATAACAAAGCATGTAGGCAGTGTCTTCACATTATACATGGCGGCATTATGCGAATAAACGCTTTGAGGATCTCGCACACAAATCCACGGGAGATTATCGGCCGCAACTTTCCAAGCCTGCTCGTCGGCATCCAAAGAAACTTGATATATTTCCAACCCTTTCGACTTGTATTTTTTATAGAGCTCGGCCAACTTCATATTATACACCGGAGAATAATCGGCCTGATAGGCGGTAAAACTCAGAAGAACGACTTTACCAGCATCGACAAAATTGGACAAGACCTTTTTCCGTCCTCGCAAATCGTATAATTCCATATCCAGAAAATTGGCTGTGCTCGCTTCAATTTCGGACTTTTCCTTTTGCGCAGCACGCTCAGCGGCAATAGCAGCCAGTGTCATGTTCTTCAATTGTTTGGATCGAGGCGAATCGGGATAAAGCGAATCGAATCCCGTAGCGACGGCAGCTATCAATTTTCGGTCATCGGCATCATAAGGATCAAATATTTTATCTCCGTTTATTTCTTGAAAAACAATATAATATGCAGTTGCCGAGGCCGGATTTTCCAATACCAAATCGAACATTTTCTTTTTATAGACGGCCAAATCTTCGATTGCCAGCTTCCGCAAATCGTCGACACGGTCGCTATTGGAAGACATAGCTCGGGACAGTTCATCGATTCGTTTTTTTAACTTGGCGCTTTCCTGAGCGACAATGCGCATCTTCACACATTCGTCCGACCCTGTAAGTTCATAGTCATTGGCAAAATCGGCCGCATTCGCCGAGAGGTTCAATGTTTCGGTCGAATCTATGGCCAAATGTATGATGGACTTGTCTAATCTCAATTGATAAAACTCAGGATACTGCGGAGCATGATACTTGAATTTAAACCGACCGTCCTTATCCAATTCGACAGAATCGAGAAGCTCTGTACCATTCACAGCCAACGACTCTAAATACAGTACTTGTCCATCGGCATCGGCCACGCGTCCCTGAATGGAAAATTTCTTATTGTCGCACGAGGTTATCACCAACGCCATTGCACACCCAAATACCCACTTTTTCATTTCCGTATATGTTATAAATTATGTTCCTTTCTTCAATTGCAAAGATAGTATACGCCGAGAGTAGAAGCAAATTCACTTGATTATACCGGGGCATAACCTATTTCGCACTATGCAAAGATAATGCAAATGAAGACAGAAGCAAAACACATTTCAATTACATTGATTTTCACTATCAATGGCAAAAATAGTGCAAATCGAAAGTAGAAACAAGTTTACTCGACATATACCGAGGTACAGGTTACTCCCGCATTCGCCGTAAACGGTCACATAATCGAGAAGCTCGCGCAAGCAAAATGTCAGGAGAAAGTATAAAAAAACGAAATTAAACCGACTCAGACTCCTCTCTACGTATTCTATTTTCGCATTTTTATTTCATAATCATAGTTTTACTTTCAAACTTTCATTATCTTTGCACGATTTTGAGAAGGAAAAAATAAAGAAAAATCGATTTTATGATTAAACAAGTTATTAAGAAGACCATCGATTTGGGTGATGGAAGGACCATCACCATCGAAACCGGCAAGCTAGCCAAGCAAGCCGATGGAGCCGTCGAGGTTCGCATGGGCAACACCATGCTGCTGGCTACCGTATGTTCGGCCCAAGAAGCCGGTGAAGGCGTGGATTTCATGCCTCTGCAAGTAGAATATAAAGAACGTTTCTCTGCTTTCGGCCGTTTCCCCGGAGGTTTCACCAAAAGAGAAGGCCGTGCTTCGGATTACGAAATACTTACTTCCCGTTTAGTGGATCGTGTATTGCGCCCTTTGTTCCCCGAAAATTATCATGCCGACACATTCGTGAACATCATGTTATTTTCGAGCGACGGCGTAGATATGCCCGACGCTTTGGCCGGTCTTGCCGCTTCGGCAGCTTTGGCCGTTTCGGACATTCCTTTCAATGGCCCTATCTCGGAAGTACGAGTTGCCCGTATCGATGGTAAATTCAAAATAAATCCCACTTTCGCCGAATTGGAGAAAGCCGATATGGACTTAATGGTGGGAGCCACTTATGAAAATATTATGATGGTAGAAGGCGAAATGGACGAAGTTTCGGAGGCCGATTTGCTCGAAGCATTGAAAGCCGCCCACGAAGCTATCAAGGTTCATTGCCTTGTACAAAAAGAATTGGCAGAAGCCGTAGGCTCTACCGCGAAAAGAGAATATTGCCACGAGACCAACGATGAAGAGTTGAGAAAAGACGTTTGGGCAAAATGCTACGACAAAGCATACGCTATCGCACGTTCGGGAAATGCCGACAAGCATGCCCGCCAAAACGCTTTCGACGCGATTGTCGACGAATACTTAGCCGGCATGAGCGAAGAAGATGCCGCCGAAAAAGGAGCTCTTGTAAAACGCTACTACCACGATGTAGAAAAAGAAGCTGTTCGCCGTTGTATTCTCGATGAGGGTATTCGTTTGGACGGACGTACTACCACACAAATTCGTCCTATCTGGTGCGAAGTCGATTATATACCCGGACCTCATGGATCGGCAGTCTTCACTCGCGGTGAAACGCAATCTTTATCGACCGTAACTCTCGGAACCAAACTCGACGAGAAAATTCTCGACGACGTATTGAATCAAGGTCGCGACCGTTTCTTGTTGCACTATAACTTCCCCCCCTTCTCCACCGGCGAAGCCAAAGCTCAACGTGGCGTAGGTCGTCGTGAAATAGGACACGGAAACTTGGCGAACCGTGCGCTTAAACGTATGATTCCTGCCGATTATCCTTACGTGGTACGTGTAGTTTCGGATATTCTCGAATCAAACGGTTCCTCCTCGATGGCAACGGTTTGTGCCGGGACATTGGCTCTTATGGATGCCGGTGTGAAAATCAAGAAACCGGTATCAGGTATAGCTATGGGATTGATTACCGATAAAGACAATGTGAAATATGCCATTCTCTCGGATATTCTCGGTGACGAAGACCACCTCGGGGATATGGACTTCAAAGTGACCGGAACTCGCGACGGTATCACAGCGACCCAAATGGATATCAAGTGCGACGGACTTTCTTACGAAGTTTTGGAAAAAGCCTTGAACCAAGCCCGCGAAGGTCGTCTGCACATTCTTAATATTATCACCGACACTATCGCCGAACCTCGCGCCGACTTGAAACCGCACGCGCCTCGTATCGAAACGATGATTATCCCGAAAGACATGATCGGAGCCGTAATAGGCCCGGGCGGAAAAATTATCCAAAGCATACAGGAAGCCAGCGGAGCTGTGGTTACTATCGATGAAATCAACAACGAGGGACACATAGAAATATCTGCCGCTAATCTCGATTCTATCAAAGATGCTATACGTCGTATCAAATCTATCACGGCTCAACCCGAAGAGGGAGAAACTTATACCGGAGTCGTTAAATCGATTTTACCCTTCGGCGCTTTCGTAGAAATTCTTCCGGGAAAAGACGGATTACTCCACATCTCGGAAATCAGCTGGGATCGCCTCGAATCGATGGAGACATCGGGCATCCACGAAGGAGACGAAGTAACGGTAAAACTCATCGAAATAGACAAAAAAACCGGTAAATACCGCTTGTCTATAAAGGCGCTGTTGCCCCGCCCCGAAAGAGCTCCCCGCAGCGACCGTCATTCTCGTAACAACAACAACCAATAAGAATCACTTATTTGCCGCATAAAAGCCGTGTATTTCCCATACACGGCTTTTTTTATTCGCAATAAGAACAAGCTCTTCCCCCTCATGTTTCGCAAAAGATATAGCGAAGAAGCATTGAATCCCCCTTAATACTATGGAAAGCAAGGCTCAGGAGGAAATTAGTGAAGATTGTCTTTTAAATTCTCTCTTGTATTTGCGAGTAGGAGTGAAAAGAATATTCGCAGTGACATCTTAGTTCCCCACCCTCAGCTCATCGCAGATGAGATAGGGAGAACGCTCGTAAGGCGAGAGGATTAAATATCCGATACAAACAGCCTAATGTGATGTTGTTTTCAACCCCTCCGTCACTTCGTGCCACCTCCCCTATATTTTGTTTGACAACCAAACACAGGGGAGGAGGTTTTAATTAAGCAAGAATCAACCTTTCCCCGAAAAGTCCGGAATGTGGTTATCTACAAAAATTTCATCGCTAAAATTCATGTCTATCCCACGAGGTTTTACTGAACCGAAAGCAGCAGAGAGTCTCACCATATAGTTTCAAAAACACCGGCAGCAATCATTCCGAAAGAATGTAGCTCCAACTTATTCATATTTCTTTCATTTGTAAAATACCCTTGAAAAACAGCTCTCGAATACAGGCTGAAAAAATAAAAACAGCTTCTAAAAATTCTCATTTTTTTACTTATTTAGAGCAAAAATAGCTATCTTCGTTTGCAAATCACTCACAGCTTATGGCAGCACTGAAACAGCAGTTGCAACAAAAATTGCAACAGAAACTATCGCCCCAGCAGATACAGTTGATTCGACTCCTCGAACTTACCGAAATCGAATTTGAAGAACGCGTACAACAAGAACTGGTCGATAATCCCGCCTTAGAAGAAGGACGGGAAGAAATCCCGGACAGTATAAACGAATTTGATGCCAACGCCGATGAAGACGGAAATCCGGGAGAATCGGCAGAGGAACTTACATTGGGTGATTATCGCAACGAAGAAGATATACCGGACTACCGACTCGAAGCCGACAACTACTCGAAAGATGACAAAAAAGAAGACATTCCATTCGTATCGGCCTCTTCATTTCACGATTACCTCGAAAGCCAGTTGGGAGAGCTTTCTCTCGACGAAACCTCCTATCAAATTGCTCAATACATTATTGGGAATATAGATGACAACGGTTATTTACAGAGACCGATACAAGCTATTTCGGACGATCTTATTTTTCAAGTAGGTTTAGACGTTCCGGTGAGCCAAGTAGAAGATATTTTACAAATGATTCAGGAGTTCGAACCGGCCGGTGTCGGGGCTTCGAATTTACGGGAATGCCTGTTACTCCAATTAGAACGCCACGAAGGGACTCCTGCCAACTTATTGGCTTACAAGATTATCGACAAAATGTTCGAAGAATTCTCTAAAAAGCATTACGACAAAATCATGCGCCAATGTAATGTTTGCGAAGAAGAACTGAAACAAGCCATACGAGAAATCACGCTACTTAATCCCAAGCCCGGAAGCGCATGGAACAACAGCTATTCGGGCAGCTCGGAACATCACATTATTCCCGACTTTTTTGTCGAAGCGCAAGATGGGGAGTTAACCATCGGGCTAAATAACGGGAATATACCCGAACTACACGTAAGCCGGGATTATCAGGATATGTTCGACGATTATTCCTCGAACAAACAAAACCAGACTCGGGAAAAACGGGATGCCCTGTTATTCGTCAAACAAAAACTCGATGCGGCGCAATGGTTTGTCAATGCTGTAAAACAACGACAGGAAACACTGCTGAGCACAATTAAAGTCATCGTAGATTTACAAAAAGATTTTTTCCTCACCGGCGACGAACGCAACTTGAAACCCATGATTCTGAAAGATGTCGCCGAACGTGCGGGATATGACATTTCTACCATCTCCCGAGCCAGCAACAGCAAATACGTGCAAACAAATTTCGGCATTTATCCGTTAAAATATTTCTTTTCCGAATCTATGCAAAACGATGCCGGAGAAGAGGTTTCTACCCGGGAAATCAAAAGATTGTTAGAAGAACTGGTAGACCACGAAGACAAACATAAACCCCTCTCGGACGATAAGCTGTGCGAGCTGCTGCAACAAAAAGGCTATCCGATAGCCCGGCGTACGATCGCTAAATACAGGGAACAACTATCGATACCGGTAGCCCGATTGCGAAAAGAAATTTGAATGAATCAAACCGAACGACACATGAAACTATTAGCCACGATTCTATCGACTATATTCCACCCGTTATTGATGCCAACTTACGGAATCGCCATCGCACTTTATACGTCCTATATGAGAGTCTTCGGCGACAGACTGTTAGGAATCATCGTCATAGGCGTATTGCTCACCACTTGCATACTTCCGTCCTTAGGCATATTTATCCTCTACAAAACAGGTCATATCAGCGATTTCAGACTTCACAACCGCACCGAGCGTACCGTTCCGTATATCATCAACTTTGTTTGTTATATCGCATGTTATCTCTACTTATACCGTTTCGGGATACCGAATTGGATACTCTCTTTCATAGCGGGTGCGATCGTCTCGCTTATCATTTCTTTATTTATCAACCGATATTGGAAAATAAGCGCACACATGGTAGCGGCCGGAGCGATGGCTGTATTGGTATTCCTAATGAGCATTTATAGATTAATGCTTACGCCCTATATATTCCCCTTGCAAATAACCATCATTTTGCTTGCAGGACTCATCGGCTCTTCTCGTATTTTACTGAATCGACACACGATCGGCCAAGTAGGTGCGGGATTTGCATTAGGAGCCATGTGCTGCGGATTTTTATTTTTCCTATTCATATAAAACCAATCACAGACAATTTATATTTATTATGAAACCAATCGTAAGTATAATTATGGGCAGTACGTCCGACCTTCCTATTATGGAAAAAGCCGCCAAGCTGCTCGACGAGTGCGAAATCCCATTCGAAATGTTGGCCTTATCGGCACATCGTACCCCTGCGGAAGTTGAGGAATTCGCCAAAAATGCTCGTTCCAGAGGAATAAAAGTTATCATTGCCGCCGCAGGTATGGCCGCACACCTGCCCGGTGTTATCGCTTCGATGACTACACTGCCCGTGATAGGAGTTCCCATCAAATCGGGTATGGAAGGACTCGATGCCTTGCTCGCCATCGTGCAAATGCCTCCCGGAATTCCCGTAGCGACGGTAGGAGTCAACGCAGCCCTCAACGCAGCTATTCTCGCCACTCAGATCTTGGCGCTCGGCGACGAAACCGTCGCTTCGAAAGTAGAAAAATACAAAACCGGACTTACGAAAAAAATCGTTGATGCCAACCAAGAACTCGCATCGATAAAATATAAATTCAAGACCAATTGATTCCATAGTTTCCCTTGTCATGGACTACTATAATTACCACCGCAGGAAAAGCAGTATCGTACAGATAGGAAACACACCTCTCGGAGGTGAATATCCCGTACGCATACAATCGATGACCAATACCTCCACGCTGGATACCGCGGCCAGTGTGGACCAATGTATACGCATCATTCAAGCGGGAGCCGACTATGTGAGGCTCACGGCACAAGGAGTGAGGGAAGCAGAAAATTTAGGCGAAATCAAAAGAGAGTTAATTGCCAGAGGCTATACGACACCTTTGGTCGCCGATATCCACTTCAACCCGAAAGCTGCCGATGCCGCCGCCTACACCGTAGATAAAGTGCGTATAAATCCGGGGAATTTCGTCGATAGTGCCCGCACTTTCAAACAACTGTCCTATACAGACGAAGAATATACCGCCGAACTGCAAAAACTCAAAGAGAGGTTCATTCCATTTCTGAATATTTGCAAAGAACAACACACGGCAATACGTTTAGGAGTGAATCACGGTTCTCTGTCGGACCGTATCATGAGCCGTTATGGAGATACCCCCGAAGGTATGGTGGAGTCGTGTATGGAGTTTTTAAGAATCTGCCGCTCGGAAAATTTCGACAACGTGGTAATCTCCATCAAAGCATCAAATACGGTAGTTATGGTACGAACCGTTCGGCTACTTATCGAAACGATGGAATCGGAAGGTATGAATTATCCGCTTCATTTGGGAGTCACCGAGGCCGGAGACGGTGAGGACGGAAGAATAAAATCGGCGGTAGGTATAGGAACACTGCTGGCCGACGGGATAGGCGATACCATAAGAGTGTCGTTAAGCGAGGCTCCCGAAGCCGAAATCCCGGTAGCTTGCAAGCTGGTGAATTATATTACGGCAAGAACCGGCCACAAACCGATAACAACCCCCGACGTATCGCTGGAACAAATGGCAGCCCGAGAGAGAGAGAGTTGTAATTGTATCGGCGGCAACCAACAGCCCGTAGTTATCGCCGAAGGAGTGCCTCAAACAGGGACACGCGCCGATTTCTACTACACACACGACCGAACAGTCGGCGGCGATATTCGATCTATCGTAGATTTTGCACACTATCACGGGGAAAACAACTCCTATCCGTTATTTCAAATGCACGAATTATCTGCATTGAAATCGACTCCGGCGACTGTCCGCTTCCTACAAGCCGATACAGCTGACCTGTCGCAAGAAATTATCGGCGAGCTGTCGCAGGAATCGGGAATAGTTCTTATTCTCTCCTCTCGGCATACCAACCCGGTAGGAGACCTGCGGGCGGCATTGGCACGGCTCACCGCAGCAAACTGCAAACTTCCGGTCGTGTTCATGGCCGAATACGAAGAAAAAGAGAGCGAAGACCTGCAAGTGAAAGCAGGGGCCGATTTCGGGCCGTTTCTGCTCGATAATCTTATCGATGGCATATTCCTTCGCAATAATGGAAATATTTCGTCCCAGCGACTCACAGACTATATGTTCACGATTTTACAGGCCGCACGCAAGCGATTCAGTAAAACAGAATATATTTCTTGTCCGAGTTGCGGCAGAACCATGTTCGATTTACAAACTACAATCGCCCGTGTCAAAGCGGCGACCTCACACCTTACCGGACTAAAAATCGGTATCATGGGATGCATTGTAAACGGGCCGGGAGAGATGGCCGATGCCGACTACGGATACGTAGGAGCCGGGCGCGACAAAGTGAGTTTGTACAAAGGTAAAGAGTGTATCGAAAAGAACATACCCGAAGAGATGGCTATCGAAAAACTGATAGCTCTCATCAAAGCCCACGGCGATTGGAGCGATCCTTCCTAAGTGCCGACTACTCCAAACATGGAAAACCAAAACGATATTCACAGAGAACTGACTTCACTTCCGGTAGGGAAACTGCTTTGGAAGTACTCTGTTCCGGCGATTGTCGGTACAATGGTTATGTCTCTGTATAATGTTATCGACCGCATTTTTATCGGTCAGGGCGTAGGAGCCGATGCCATTTCGGGCTTAGCTCTGACCTTTCCTATCATGTCGTTGGCAGGGGCTATCGGTATGTTGGTAGGGCTGGGAGCATCGGCTCGCATTTCAATCGTTTTGGGACAGAACGACAAAGTCAAAGCCGAAAAAATTTTGGCAAACAGTCTTGTACTTTCGCTCTCGTTTGCCGTTTGTTACCTCACCTTCTTCTCGGTTTACATGGACGATATACTGCGCAGTTTCGGCGGCAGCGACCGCACCATTCCATATGCTAGAGAGTTTCTCATCTACATCATGCCGGGTATGCTCTGCACCAATCTTTGTTACAGTTTCAACAATATGATGCGAGCTTCGGGGTATCCGGGGAAAGCCATGTACACCATGCTCATAGGTGCTTTCTCCAATCTTATCCTCGCACCGATTTTCATTTTCTGGTTAGATTGGGGAATAAAAGGCGCAGCCATAGCGACAGATATAGCTATGGCCATTTCGGCAGCATTTGTCATGATACATTTCTTCAACCCTAAAAGCCAGTTGCGATTCCATCGTCGATACTTCAAACTCGAATGGGGAATCCTGTTCAACATCGTTTCCATCGGGTTAGCTCCGTTTTTGGTCAATGTAGCCAGCAGCGTTATCAATGCAATCATCAACACATCGCTCTATCGGTATGGAGGAGACGAGGCGATAGGTGCATTCGGTATTTTCAACAGTTACGCCACATTGGTCGTTATGCTCATTATCGGGTTGTGTCAAGGCATGCAACCCATCGTAGGGTACAATTACGGTGCAGGTAATTACACCAGAATGAAAAAAGCATTCGTTTTAACCGGCATCGTAGCGACCATTTGTTGCACGGTCGGGTGGATAGGTTCAACCTTTTTCCCGTATTACATTATACGGGCCTTCACTACCGATACGAACCTCATCGATGTAGCCATACACGGGATGCGCATCGTTATGGGTGTATTCCCGATTGTCGGATTCCAAATCGTCACCACCAACCTGTTCCAATCCTTAGGTATGGCTTCTAAGTCCATTTTCCTCAGCTTGACCCGACAAGTCATATTCCTGATTCCGTTACTACTTATTTTTCCCCGAATATATGCCTTGAACGGTATATGGATAGCCATGCCGGTTTCCGATACAATCGCTACCGCCATCACTCTGTTATTACTTTGGAGAACCGATAAAAAACTACAAAATAAAAATTCGGTTATTACCCGGTGATTTAAAACGAGAAGAGCCTGCCCCAAGACAGACTCTCCCTATTTTACTCTACGAAGAATAATCACTTCTTCATGACCGGAATTTCGCGATTCATGCTTTGTTCCAACGAAATAAGAGTTTCCGTCGAAACCACCCCGTGAATATTCTGTATTTTGTCATTAAGCAACTCCATCAAATGCTCGTTATCGCGAGCGTATAATTTACAAAGCATTGTGTAAGGACCCGTCGTAAAATGGCATTCTACTACTTCGGGAATCTTTTCGAGCTCGGGAACGACATCGCGATACATCGAACCTTTCTCCAATTTCACCCCGATATAAGTACACGTCCTGAAACCCAAAGATTTAGGATTTACATGGTATCCCGATCCGGTAATAACATGCATGTCGATCATACGCTGAATACGTTGATGGATAGCAGCGCGGGAAACACCGCATTCGGCAGCCACATCTTTCGACGGAATGCGGGCATTGCGCATTATAATTTCGAGAATCTGACGATCAAGGTTATCAATCTTTTCCATAAAATTTTAATATATAAATCATTTTGCGACAAAAATATCATTTCTTTTTTAATAAACAGCTATATTTTATCTATTTTTTGACAAAAAGACAAACAAAAGTTTATTCTTAATCTATTATTAGCATTTTATCTGACATTTTTTCACAAAAAAGTGCCACTCAAACAAGAGCGGCACTTCAAAATATTTATAGAAAATCTATCTATTTGACAATATCCAAAACCTCTACTTCAAATATGAGAGTCGAATTGGTCGGGATTTTATCACCTCCGCCACGAACTCCGTAACCCAGTTCGGCAGGAATATACAAGATATATTTACCGCCTTTTTGCATCAACTGCAAACCTTCTCCAAAGCCTTTAACGACTTGCGTAGGAGAGAAAGTAGCGCTTGCATTGGAATCGAATTGGGTTCCGTCGATCAAAGTTCCTTTGTAAGATACTTTCGCACGTTGATTGGATTGTACTTTATCGCCTTTTCCTTCTTTAACGACCTTATAAAGAAGTCCCGATTCAGTTTTTACCACACCTTCTTCTTTGGCTTTTTCAGCAAGGAAAGCCTCGCCTTTCGCCAAATTTTCTTTGGCTTCGGGAGTCTCGGCCAAACGAGCGAGTTCTTCTTTTTCCTTAGCTTCGGCGGCTGCTCTGAAAATAGCATCGAGAACCGAATTGGATTGCATAGCCGAAATCAACAAAGTCGTATCGCCGTCCATAGCTTGTTTATAAGCCTGAACGAATGTCGGGATATCGATCTCTACGCCGGTTCCTTGTTTGATATTATTCAACATCTCCTTAATATAAAGACCCTGACTCAATCCCATTTCATAAGAACGCTGCGTAGAATCGGTTTTCAAGGCAGCGGCCAAACCTTTCATAAAATCATTGGGATCGATGTTTTTAAGCTGTTCGTACATACCCGATTTCAGGGCTTCTCCAAAACGGGCGCCATTAGAAACACCCAGAGCATAGCTTGCGCTATCTGCTGCATTTTCCAACTTAGTAGCGGCCTTGTTTCCGCAAGAAGACATTGCCGTCAAACCGGCGAGTGCCACACAAAATAAAATAGTCTTTTTCATTGTTTATTGGGTAAATAATTATAATATTTTTATTAGTTCCACTTCAAAAATCAGAGTAGCGTTTGCCGGAATACTTCCGCCGGCTCCTTGCTCTCCATACGCCAAATCAGAAGGTATATATAATTTCCAACGAGAACCCTCGGGCATTAACTGCAAGGCTTCCACCCAACCGGGTATCACTTGGTTGACCCCGAATACTGCCGGAGTACCCCGCTGTATCGAACTGTCGAACACTTGTCCGTCAATCAAAGTTCCATGATAATGACATTGAACTTTATCGGTAACTTTCGGCTTACGACCTTTTCCCTCGGCAAGCACTTCATATTGCAAACCGCTGGGAAGTACCACCACACCGGAACGCTTGGCATTCTCTGCCAAAAATTCTTTTCCGGCCTGTTTATTCGTCTCGGCGATTTCATCTTGCAAATTGGAAAAAAACTCGTTGATGATTTTTTTTGCCTCATCGAAACTAATTTCCGGTTTTTCCTGTTTATATACAGCCTCTACACCTTTGGCAAAATCCTCGACGTTCAACGATTTGATACCCGAGCCTAAAAAATTGTGCCCCATGCTGAGACCTAATGCATAACTTAATTTGTCCATTTTCTATTTTTATTGTATTTAAGCAAACATAATAACAATATTTGCGAAGCGAAGATAGGGCTTTTATACTTAATTCAATAAATTCTCCTTAAAAAAAAACATAATTCCCGATGGAATAGTGTCACCCATTCCAAAATCTCAACACATTTTATTAAAAAACATTTGCAGCCGCCGAAGTTTTACTCTAACTTTATCTTAATTATTTAAGATGAAATCCATCTTGTTGAAACAAAAGATATGAAAAAGAAACTGGTTGTATTGACAGGCGCAGGAATGAGTGTAGAAAGCGGGCTTTCTACATTCCGAGACAGTGGAGGGTTATGGGACCGTTACCCCGTAGAAGATGTCGCAACCCCGGAAGGCTGGGAAAGAAATCCGGCTTTGGTACAAGAGTTTTATAACAAAAGGCGCAAAGAACTCCTCACCGTCGAACCCAATAAAGGACACTTCGGATTGGCGACTCTCGAAAAGGATTACGATGTAACAGTCATCACTCAAAATGTAGACAATCTACACGAACGCGCCGGGAGTACTCACGTAATTCATCTGCACGGAGAACTCACCAAAGTACGCTCGACAAAAAATGAAAATCGCATTTATGAATTGTCTCCCGACCATTATGAAATAAAAGCCGACGAAACCGACCGATACGGAGACCAGCTGAGACCCCACATCGTATGGTTCGGCGAAGCCGTACCCATGATAGAGCCGGCTATCGAAATCACCGAAGAAGCCGATATATTCGTCGTCATCGGAACATCGCTGAACGTTTATCCCGCCGCAGGATTGCTCCGTTATGTACGTCCGCAAGTACCGATATACCTCATCGATCCCAAAGAGGTAAAAGTTCCTGTCGATCGTTCCGTTCGGGTTATCCAAAAGGGAGCCTCGGAGGGTGTGGCAGAGCTTATCGCATTATTACGACGATAATCTCTCTTACCAACGATAAAAGCCGTCCCGAAAATTCGGGACGGCTTTTATCGTATCGTCTCATTTCAAGCATGTTTTACCTGCTGCTGTTTAATGGCATCGACCACATTGATAACATAATCGCCCAACCGTTCACACTCCGAAATCATATCCATATAGTATATTCCCGATTGGTATTCGTAATGTTTATTATTGATGTTTTCGACATTAGCCCCGCGCAGTTGATTCCTATAATTATTAATCTCACACTCTTTATTATACGAAATCATTATCTCGCTCATAAGCGGTTCGTTACTCGACAGGAGCGCCACCATATTGGACAACGCTTCGGAATCGAGTTTAAACATTGCATCGATATTACTTACAATCTCGTCGTTAAAATCGATATGAGAGTCTTGCTTCCGTTGCAAAGTACGAGCGAGGTTATAACAACAATCTCCTATACTCTCAATCTCGGTCACGATAGTAAGCATACTGTTTACCATCATTTTTCCTTCATAGCTCAACCGACCGCCGACAACCAGGTTCAAGAATCCGGCAATTTCCAATTCCATACGGTCGCAAATCTGCTCGTATTTCTCGATACGATTGTATAATTTCAAATAGGCTTCGCTTCCTTCCTTTTCATGTAATAAATCGGCGACCATACCGAACATACGTTGTACCCGCTCGGCATACACGGCAATCTCCTGATGGGCTTGCGGTAGGTTTAATTCCGAAGCCGACAACATACCCCGCGAAATAAATTTCAATTGGAACTCCTCTTCGTTCTTATCTTTTACCCTCACCAAGCGGGTCACTATCCTCTCATATAAACCTGTAAACCAAATCATAATGGTTACATTGATTACATTGAATACCGTATGGAACATCGATAACCCGAACGATACAGAAAACTGCATGGCTGCAAAATGAGCTTTTTGCTGTTCGAAATCGGCAGAACCCAAATTCTGTCCGCTATTCAGCGCGGCAACCAATGCAGGATCGGATTGCTCCCAAGTGGAAATAAACGACATCAAGTCATTCGGGTTCCCTACCCCCAACGAAGTACAAATCCACACGATAAAACGAATGAAAGGATAATACAAAACAAGCGCCCACATGGAACCGAGCACATTGAACAGCAAATGCCCCATCGCTGCCCTTTTCGCCGACACATTCGCACCGATAGAAGCCAACAGAGGAGTTATCGTCGTACCGATATTACTACCCAAAATCAAAGCGGCAGCTATGTCGAATGAAATCCAACCTTTGCTACACATGATTAAAAATATCGCCATCGACGCACTCGATGACTGCACAATCATCGTGAGAATCGCCCCCACAGCACAAAATCCCAAAATAGAAATGAACCCATGCTGCGTGTAAGAAGACAAAAACTCAAACACCTCGGGATTACTCCTCAAATCGGGAACCGAGTTGTTTATATAACTAAGCCCCATGAACAAGAATGAGAATCCGATTATAAACTCGCCCCACGATTTACGAGAACTTTTATTCGAAAACAACAAAGGAACTCCCAAACCTATCAACGGCAAAGCAAAAATTGTGATATCGACCTTGAATCCAAAAAGAGAGATGAGCCACGCCGTAGCTGTCGTACCGACATTCGCCCCCATAATGACTGCCATCGATTGCCCCAACGTCATTAACCCGGCATTCACAAAGCTGACGACCATTACCGTCGAAGCCGACGAGCTTTGAATCAATGCTGTTATCAATATTCCGGTCAACATTCCTGAAAACCGATTTTTCGTCATCACGGCAAGGATATTACGCAGTCTGTCTCCTGCTACCTTCTGTAACCCTTCGCTCATGACCTTCATTCCATATAGGAACAAACCGACCGACCCGATCAAAGTCAAGAAGTCCAGAAATGTGTATTCCATGAAAGTTTCTTAAATAGTTGTTTTATTATCCTCTTTGTAGTATATTTAACTCACAATCTGCATCTGGAAATGATTCCTTTGCAAAATTATACAAATAAAAAGATTTACATCAGGTAGAAATTGCCGTTTTTATTTTTATTAACAATTAAGAATACCATCGAAATTATATCCCATCAACATTATGGAAAAAGAACAATTTGACGTTTATTGTGTAAACACAGGAAAAACGATACATGTAAACGGAGGTGAAAGCCTCCTCGAAATCTATAAACTGGCAAATCCTCGACTGGCTCACCGCCCGATTTGCGCTTACGTAAATAACAAAACCGAAGAATTGAAATACCGGGTATTCGGGCCCAAAGACATCGAATTTCTCGATATCTCTCACCCGGCAGGTATGCGCACATACGTGCGTTCCCTCTGTTTTGTCATGTACAAAGCAATCAACGACATTATCCCGGGAACAAGATTGCGTATAGAACATTCCCTATCTCATGGATACTATTGCCTGCTCGATAATGAAAACGCCCTCGAACCCGAATCCATCGATAAAATAAAGCATCGCATGGCCGAAATCATAGCCGCCGACATTCCGTTCAAAAAAATAGAATGTCACACAGCCGATGCCATAGAAGTTTTTCGGGAACAAGGTATGTTCGATAAAATAGAATTGCTGAAAACCACACACGAGTTATATACTCAATACCATACTCTCGACGGTCTCGCCGACTCGTATTACAGTTGGCTGACTCCGTCGACAGGATATTTACAGGGATTCGACTTAGTAAAATATAACGGAGGGGTGTTGTTAGTTCCTCCCATGCCCGATGCACCGACCGAACCGGCTCCGATAGAACCGCAAGAAAAAATGTTGAATGCGTTCAAAGAATACCTCACGTTCAACCAAATTATCGGATTGAGCAATATAGGAGACCTCAACAAAGCCGTGGAAACAAGACAGGCAACCGACTTAATCAAAGTTGCCGAAGCCCTTCATGAAAAGAAAATAGGTAAAATCGCCGACGATATAACCCGACGCTATCACGAAAACGGCACTCGTATCGTACTTATCTCAGGGCCCTCCTCCTCGGGGAAAACCACATTCTCCAAAAGATTATCGATTCAACTCATGACCAATCTGTTGAAACCGGTAGCCATATCTCTCGACAACTATTTTGTCAATAGAACAGACACCCCTCTCGACGAAACCGGCGACTACGATTACGAATCGCTCTACGCTTTGGATTTAGATTTATTCAATAAAGACCTCAACAGATTATTGCAAGGCGAAACAATCGAGATGCCTACCTATAATTTCGAAACCGGCGAAAGAGAATACAGAGGGAATACTCTGAAATTGGAACAAGGGTCTGTTCTCATCTTGGAAGGCATACATGGATTAAACCCGGATTTGACACCTCAAATCGAAACTCATTTGAAATATCGCATTTATGTTTCCGCCTTGACGACCATCTCCATCGACGACCACAACTGGATACCTACTGCCGATAACCGTCTGTTACGCCGCATTATCCGCGACCATAAGTATCGCGGAGCATCGGCACAGAGCACCATAGCCCGTTGGGGAAGCGTGAGACGAGGAGAAGAAAAATGGATATTCCCCTATCAGGAAAACGCCGATGCCATGTTCAACTCTTCACTCCTTTTCGAACTGGCGGTAATGAAAGATTATGCACAACCCATACTCAGTGCCGTACCCCATGATTGTCCCGAATATGCCGAAGCTCATCGTTTGCTCCGTTTCTTAGGATATTTTCAATCCATCAATCAACGCGAAATACCTCCTACTTCTCTTCTCAGAGAGTTTCTCGGCGGCAGCAGCTTCAAATATTGACGACATGAAGGGCAAATCGAAAACGAAAACGACCACTTTTGAAAGTGGTCGTTTTCGATAATTAGTAAGAAATCAACAGAGATTGTCTTTTCATACCTCTAACCCCTCTCCCTTTGCCGTGTCTCGTAGTATTGCAGGGTGTTCCTGCAAAGAGTATAGAGGGAGTGCCATAGGGCGAGGGGGTCAAATATCCGATGAGATGTTGTTTTCAACCCCTCCGTCACTACGTGCCACCTCCCCTATATTTTGTTTAACAACCAAACACAGGGGAGGAGTTAAAAAATGTTCGAAACGGATTTTAGCCCTCTCTCCTTGCCGTATCCCATAAGTATTACGGGAAGTCGCGCAGTGATATGAAGGAAGCGCCCACAAGGGTCGACACAACCCCACTATCCTAAAAATTCTATTTTTCCCGCTCTATCGTGTAGTCCAAGATAGCAATCAAAGAATCGATCGTTCCGGAAGGAGGAAAAACGGACAATAGGTCCACAGCCTCGTTACGAATACGTCCCATAGTTTCATAGGCATACTCGATACCGCCTTGTGTTTTGGCATACTCGATGAGTGTATGCACGCTGTCGGACGACAAACATTCCTCACTCAACAACAAATCTCTCATTCGTTCGTTTTCAGAGCCTTCGCCATGAGTAATCGCATAAATAAGCGGCAGTGTTATTTTCCCTTCCCGCAAATCGTTTCCCGTGGGTTTACCGATAACTTTATCCTCGTAATAATCGAAAATATCGTCCTTAATCTGGAAACAAAGCCCTAACTTTTCTCCAAACATTCCCAATCTTGCGACATCTTCGGCAGAAGCGCCGGCAGACAGTGCACCCACCTGCATACAAGCATAGAACAGAGATGCAGTCTTTCGCCGAATCACTTCGAAATATGCATTCTCGTCAAGCAAGTGATTGCGGGCATTGGAAAGCTGGTCTATCTCTCCCCGAGCCAAATCCCGTCCCAAGACACCCAAACAAGAAACAATCGGCATCTTGTTCGTTTTTATCGAACAAGCCAAAGCACACGACACGAAATAATCGCCAACCAAAACCGCTATACGGTTATCATATAAATGATTGATCGTCGGTAGCCCTCTGCGTTTCTGCGATTCATCGACTACATCGTCATGAATCAGACTGGCATTATGCAACATTTCCAACGAAGCTGCTGCGTCAATGGCTTCACGAGGAACTTCACCGAACAACTTCGCACACAGTAACACCAATATGGGCCGAATCTGTTTCCCCTTGCTTTCGAGATAAGCCTGAATCACCTCATTCATCAGAGGACTGGTCGTATGCAAAGATTCAGTAAGGGTTTTATTCAGTAGAGCAAGCTCCTCGGTTATCGGCTGCCGTATGCTAAAAAGTTTATCCATATCAATTTATTCTGGTGCAAAAATAGTAATAAAACAAAAGAATCCGTATTTTTATCGTAATTTTACCGCATTACAAAGATGCTTTTTTAATTCTTATCTACAAACAGCATACCCTTATGCAAGAGAAACGACTATTTTTATTAGACGCTTACGCACTGATTTACCGTTCTTACTATGCGTTCATCAAGAATCCGAGAATCAACTCCAAAGGGATAAACACCTCTGCCATTCTGGGGTTCGTCAACACGCTCGAAGAATTGTTGAGAAAAGAAAATCCCTCGCATATTGCCGTCGGATTCGATCCGCAAGGTCCCACATTTCGCCACGAGGCTTATGAACAATACAAGGCTCAACGGGAAGAAACTCCCGAAGTAATACGCTATTCGGTCCCGATCATCAAAGAGATTATCCAAGCCTACAACATTCCCATTATAGAAGTTCCCGGCTTCGAAGCCGACGATGTCATAGGCTCGCTGGCAAAACTTGCCGAAAAAGAGGGCTTCGACACCTACATGATGACACCCGATAAAGATTACGGGCAATTGGTATCGTCACACATTTTCATGTATCGGCCCAAGTTCGGCGGCGATTTCGAAATTTTAGGACCGGAAGAGATAAAAACGAAATACGGCATACAATCACCCGAACAGGTTATCGACATATTAGGATTGATGGGTGACAGTTCCGACAACATACCCGGCTGTCCCGGAGTGGGAGAAAAAACGGCGGTCAAACTGATTGCCGATTTCGGAGGTATAGAAAACCTGCTTGCAAACACCGATCGGTTAAAAGGAGCCTTGAAAACCAAAGTGGAAGAAAACCGCTCGCAAATAGAGTTTTCCAAGTTCTTGGCAACCATCAAGACCGACGTACCCTTGACTTTCGACGAAAAATCACTTCGACGGGAACCTGTAAACAGTGAAAAACTGAGACCCATCTTCGAAGAATTGGAATTCAGAAACCTTACCGAAAGAGTATTGGGAAACCAACCGACAACGCCGACACCTAAAAAAACGGTACAACCCTCCCTGTTCGACAATGTCCCCGAAACTGAACAAACAGACGACTCCGCGCCCCAGTCGAATTTGGCTAATATCGCATCGATTCCGCACACCTATCATTTAACCGACACCCCTGAAAAGATGTGGGACTTGGCGGCATTGCTATCCTGCGCATCGGCATTCGCATTCGACACGGAGACAACCGGTGTAGACCCGATGAATGTAGAGTTGGTGGGACTTTCTTTCGCCCTAAAAGAGCACGAAGCCTATTATATTCCCATTCCAGAGGACCAAGAAAAAGCTCGGGAAATCGTAAACATCTTCAAATCGGCTCTGGAAAATCCCAAATCCTTGAAAATAGGACAAAATATCAAGTACGACTATATCGTCCTGCATAACTACGGGATACATGTCAAAGGCGATTTCTTCGATACAATGGTGGCTCATTACCTGTTACAACCCGAACAGTACCACAATATGGACTATCTGGCGAATGTATATCTCAACTACGAGCCTGTGTCCATCGAAAAACTCATCGGTCCGAAAGGGAAAAAACAACTTTCCATGCGACAAGTCCCGGTAGAACAAGTTTGCGAATATGCCGCCGAAGACGCCGATGTTACCTTGCAACTGAAAAACCGGCTCGAAAAAGAGTTGAAGACCGAAAAAATGGAAAAGCTCTTTTACGACATCGAAATGCCATTGACAAAAGTTCTCGCCGACATGGAAATAACCGGAGTCAATGTAGATATAACCGAATTAAAAAGCTCCTCGGATATTCTCACTCGGCGCATGAACGAGTTGGAACAAGAGATTTTCCAATTAGCAGGCGTTACATTCAACGTAAGTTCGGCACGACAAGTAGGCGAAGTCCTTTTCGAACGATTGAAAATCGATGAAAAAGCCAAAAAGACAAAGACGGGCCAATATTCCACGACCGAGGAGATATTGGAAAAACTTCGGTCCCGCCACCCCATCGTAGGTAAAATACTCGATCAAAGAGGCATTCGCAAACTATTGAGTACCTATATCAATGCCCTGCCCGAATTGATCAATCCCAAAACGGGAAAGATACACACCTCGTTCAACCAAACGATTACCTCCACCGGACGACTCAGTTCCAGCAACCCGAACTTGCAGAACATACCTATCCGCGACAACGAAGGGCGGGAAATACGCCGTGCATTCGTACCGGATAAAGACTGCGTTTTCTTCTCGGCCGACTACTCGCAAATAGAATTGCGTATCATGGCACACCTGAGCGGAGACCGGCACATGATAGAAGCATTCCGGGAGGGATCGGATATCCACGCAGCCACAGCCGCAAAAATTTACAAAGTTCCTATCGATGCCGTAACTGCCGATATGAGAAGAAAGGCCAAGACAGCGAACTTCGGTATCATTTACGGCATATCGGTATTCGGCCTCGCCGAACGACTGAATATACCACGGAGCGAAGCGAAAATATTGATCGACGGATACTTCGAAAGTTATCCGCAAATCAAAGAGTATATGAATAAAAGTATCGAAGTTGCTCGGGAAAAAGGCTATGTGGAAACGATTTGCGGCCGGAAACGAATGTTGCCCGACATACATTCCCATAACAGCGTCGTGCGGGGATATGCCGAACGAAACGCTATTAACGCCCCGATACAAGGGAGTGCAGCCGATATCATCAAAATCGCTATGATACGTATCGCCAAACGATTGGAAAACGAGCATCTACGAAGCCGAATGATTTTGCAAGTACACGACGAACTCAATTTCAATGTACCCGTCGAGGAAATCGAGAGAGTAAAAGCTATCGTCTGCGAAGAGATGGAAAACGCCTATCCGTTGCAAGTGCCGTTATTGGCCGACTCCGGTGTGGGCCACAACTGGCTGGAAGCCCACTGACCATAGAGAAAACACAGGAACAAATATTGCGACCGATAAGAAGCTGTTTTAAATTTATTCCGAGACAGATTGAGACCTATGTTGAAGCAGATTGGAGTCCGAGATATGCAGTCAATAGCGGGCTATTGACAAAAATCAAGGGATTCAAGATGCAAGACAGGGGTTCAATATGGCCGGAACATACCTGCTTGCAATGATAATATTATTTCTCAATAAATTTAAAACAGCTTCTAAATTAATGTGTAATTTTGTCGACGGTTAAGACGGTTTATAGGAATGGATATTCAGAACTTTTCTGCGCTTTTTAACACTCCGGCGAGACGTGAAGCGTTTTTGAAACTCATTAAAGACAACAAGACAAAGCACATTTTTATACAGGGACTCGAAGGTTCCTCGATAGCGCTTTTCTTTTCCAATCTTCTAGAACATAAACAGGCACACATCATCATTGCAAACGATTTGGACGAAGCCGGTTATCTGTACAACGACTTGGTGCAAATAAACGGTAACGACCACATTCTTTTATTTCCATCTGGATACAAGCGGGACATCAAATACGGGCAACCCGACCCCCCTTCCGAAATACTGAGAACCGAAGTTCTGAACCGCCTGTGTCAAAAAGGAGAGTCCCTGTTGATAGTCACTTATCCCGAAGCTATCGCCGAAAAGGTTGTCCCGGTCAATATGCTTTCCGAACAGACCCTTCACATCGACAAAAATTCGAAGTGCGACATCATCACACTATCCGACAAACTGAGAGAACGAGGGTTCGAAGAAGTGGACTACGTGTACGAACCCGGTCAGTTTGCTGTACGGGGTAGTATTCTCGACGTCTTTTCGTATACCAACGAATTGCCCTATCGTATCGATTTTTTCGGTAAAGAGGTAGAAAGCATTCGTACTTTCGAAGTGGAAACACAACTTTCCACCGGAAAATTGGAAGAAGTTTATATCGTTGCCAACGTATGCGGACAGGAAGCCTCCGGCATCTCCATACTCGATTTCATCGATAAAAACACGATTTTAATCTGTCACAATCTGTCATGGGTGATCGACAGAATTTCAACCATAGCTTCCGAATCGCTCTCCGAGCAAACCCTTATCGCCGAAGAGGGCGACCGCTATGCTATGCAAAAAATTATCGATGTAACAGCTTTTCAAAAAAAGATAACTACATTTCAAAGGATAGATTATGGAGCAAGCAGTGAAGCGAATGCGCCGGCGGCCATTCGTTTCAACTGCGCACCACAAGGTGTTTATCACAAAAATTTCGATTTAGTCAGCCAATCGTTCTCCCAATTCATCGAAAAAGGCTACACTCTTTACATACTCAGCGACAGTGAAAAACAGATAGAACGATTGCAAGCTATTTTCGAAGAACGAGGCGATTCCATCTCGTTTACACCAGTATTGAAAACCTTGCATGAGGGATTCGTCGACAACGATTTGAAAATAGGTTGTTTCACCGACCACCAGATATTCGATCGGTTTCACAAATACACTTTGAAAAGCGAGCATGCGCGTTCAGGGAAACTGGCTCTTTCCTTGAAAGAGCTCAACCAGATAGAAGTCGGCGACTACATCGTACATGTGGATCACGGTATAGGTCGTTTCGGGGGATTGATACATACCGAGATCAACGGAAAAATACAAGAGGTCATTAAACTGACTTACCAAAACGACGATATTATTTTTGTCAGCATTCACGCCTTGCACAAATTGGCGAAATACCGGGCAAAAGAGGGAGAAGCTCCTCGTATCAACAAACTGGGAAGCGGTGCTTGGGAACGCATGAAAGAGAAGACAAAAGGCAAGATGAAAGAGATTGCCCGCGACTTGATAAAACTCTATGCCGCCCGTAAAGAGGAAAAAGGATTCGCTTTCTCGCCCGACTCGTTCCTGCAACAAGAACTCGAAGCATCGTTCATTTACGAAGATACTCCCGACCAGATAAAATCCACAGCCGAAGTGAAAGCCGACATGGAACGCGAACGCCCTATGGACAGGCTCATCTGCGGCGACGTGGGTTTCGGGAAAACCGAAATTGCCATACGTGCGGCATTCAAAGCCACCTGCGACAACAAACAGGTCGCAGTACTCGTGCCTACCACCGTATTGGCCTTCCAGCATTACCAAACCTTCAAAGAGCGATTGAAGGAGTTCCCGGTACGTATCGAATACCTCAGCCGAGCCCGGAAAGCATCAGAAGTAAAATCCATTTTGAAAGACCTCGCCGACCGCAAAATAGATATCATCATAGGAACCCACAAACTCATCGGGAAAGACGTGAAATTCAACGACCTCGGGCTTTTAATTGTCGACGAAGAACAAAAATTCGGAGTGGCCGTAAAAGAGAAACTCAAACAGATGAAAGTGAATGTCGATACCCTTACGATGTCGGCAACTCCCATACCTCGCACCTTACAATTCTCTTTAATGGGAGCACGCGACCTTTCGGTTATCTCTACCCCTCCGGCCAATCGTTACCCTATCCAAACCGAAATACACGCTTTCAACGACGACATTATCAAAGAAGCGATTAACTTCGAGATGAGCCGAGGCGGGCAGATTTTTTTCGTCAACAACCGTATTCCCCAACTGTACGAACTCGAAAACACGATTCACCGGTTGGTTCCCGACGCACGTGTCGTGATCGGGCACGGACAAATGCCACCCGAAAAATTGGAACAGGCAATTATCGACTTCGTCAACTATGATTATGATATTTTACTGGCTACTACCATTATCGAGTCGGGAATAGATATGCCAAACACCAATACGATAATCATCAACGATGCGCAAAACTTCGGATTAAGCGAACTGCATCAACTGCGGGGACGTGTAGGCCGCAGCAACCGAAAGGCATTCTGTTACCTGCTCACTCCACCACGCCACACATTCTCGGTAGATGCCCGCCGACGGTTACAAGCCATCGAAAGTTTCTCGGAATTGGGAAGCGGCATACACATCGCCATGCAGGACCTCGACATACGAGGAGCCGGTAACCTCTTAGGAGCGGAACAAAGCGGTTTCATCGCGGATTTAGGCTATGAAACTTACCAAAAAATTTTAAAGGAAGCTGTCGAAGAATTGAAAAACGATGAATTCAGCGACCTCTATTACGGAGCCGATTCGGATACGAAACCCGAAGAGTTCGTCTCGGAATGTACCATTGAGTCCGACTTGGAAATCTTATTCCCGGCAAACTACGTACCGCAGGAATCCGAGCGTATCTCCCTATATCAAGAGCTCGACAACATGGAGCGTGAAACCGATATACGACAATTTTGCGAGCGCTTGGAAGACCGTTTCGGACGCATACCCCACGAAGCTATGGAATTGATTCGGGTAGTCCGGTTAAGACGGCTGGCTAAACAATTAGGAATCGAGAAAGTAGGGTTGAAACAGGGATACATGTATCTTTACTTCGTTTCGGACGAGCATGTCGCCTATTATCAATCCGCTGCATTCGGTCGCATCTTAGGATTCTTGCAAAAAAATCCCAAACTTTGTAAATTGCGGGAAATAAACGGTCGCCGCTCGTTAGCTATAAAGGACATCACTTCGGTGGAATCGGCGGTATCGGTTTTGGAGGAGGTGTTGCAGACACCTCCGGTTTAGCAGAAGACGGCACTTCCGTATTTTTCTCTTTCATGGTTCCCCACGGAATACCCCACAACTCATCGGGATTATGGCCGGCCGTCAATAGAGCCGAATTAATATAATCCCGCCCCGACGGATTTTGGAACGGATACAGGCCGAACCGGGGCATGATAGCAGCATAATGTTCGAAAATTTCGGCTTGTATAGATTCATAGCTTACCCAATTTTTATTAGCCGAAAAGCAATATAACTGCAAAGGCAACCCGTTATCGTTAGGATCTAACGTTCTGACCATAAGAGTCAATTGATCGTTAATAAACTTATGTTGTTGTAAATAAAGAGTCATGTAAGCTCTGAAAAGCCCTAAATTCGTCTCGATCGTTCCGTTCACCAGCCCCGCGCTATTTTCGGTATTTTCTACAATTCCTTTTTGTTGTTGAGACTCTTTTTTCTCGATGAAATCGCGCAGAATATCGATTTGTTTCAAATTTTGCAATAATTCGGGGGTACAAAATTTTACCGTGTTCAGGTCGATGGTAAACGAGCGCATAATACGACGGCCACCCGAATCGGACATTCCGCGCCAGTTTTGTACCTCCCCTGAAATAAGCGAATAAGGAGGAATCGTCACTATGGTATTATCGAAATTCTGAACCTTCACCGTATTCAACGAAACATCGATAACGACTCCGTTCACGGCGCCACCCGGCACGACAATCCAATCGCCATTCCTTATCATATCGTTTTGCGAGAGTTGTACACCGGCGACAAAGCCCAATATGCTGTCTTTAAATATCAACATCAGCACTGCGGCAAATGCGCCCAGTCCGGTAATCAAAGCCATCGGCGAACGTTCTATCAAAATAGATACCGCAATAATCACCCATATCCCTATCAAAAGTCCTTTGATAATTTGTATCATTCCCTTCATCGGCCGATCCCGAAATGCGGTACGACGAGAATAGATACGCCAAAAGACCGAAATTTGCGTATTGATCGAGAAAACGAGGACTCCGAGCAGATAAATCCAGCAAACTTTTTCGATAATCCGTAATAATTCGGGAGTTCCGTGAAAAGCAAATGGCAACAGAGATAAAATCACCAACGGCGGGATAACATGCGTTATATGGGTAAAGACTTTGGCTTCGACCAACCCTTTCAACAGATCCCCTCCTTTATATTTTATAATCCGATGAATCACATAAATAACAATCATTCTCAAAATCCTTGCGACCACAATAGCGATCACAAAAACAAGAATACCATACACGATTCTATCCCAAACCGGCGAAGACTCTCCCGTTATTCTATGCAATAAAGAAGATACCCATTCCATGAGCCGGTCGGCTACTTCATAAGCTTTATTCATCAAATATCTTTTTTGTTAAAACGTTTTCATACCCCAGAGAGTTCACTACCGATCAGAGATCGGGTAACCCGCTTAAATAAGTCTCAAACAAAAAAAGAAATTCCTTTCAGAAGGAATTTCTTTTTTCCACAATAAACGAAAACTAATATATGCAACTATTGAACCGCCACTTTCGTTCCATTAACAATATACATTCCTGCTGGAACCGTTATTTCTGAATTTCCACCCGAAACTCTGACCATACGAATCAACTGCCCGGTAAACGAATATATATAAATATCCATATCCTTTGGAACAGAAACATAGATAGCTCCCGATCCTCCATAAACGACAAGGCTGTCGACAATTCCCGACTGAACACCCGATGGAGTTTTAATATAAGGTTGTGACTCGTTTCCATAAGGATCGATAGCCGTTATAGCATACACATATCCCGATTGAGTATAAGAAGAAACATCTATACTTTTTTCCCATGTAACTCGCTTCAAATAGGCCGATGTTTCATAGGCTTGAGGATTATTAGCCACGCGACTGGGTACGAAATACACGGCATAACGTATCGTTTCATCTGCATCAGCCGACCAGCTCAACATATTTCCCGACACCGAAATATCGGTAATATCGGGCAAATCACAGGGCGTTTTCCAGCTCATAACGGGCGTTAACGCCGGTTCGGTAAATTTATTCTCGGCGACATAAGTATCCAACCCGTAACTGAAAAACTGCGTCGTATTGAAAAAGACGTGTCCGGGAGCCCCCATCAGATCGGTCGATCGGTTCATATCCACTTCAAACCCGCACTCTTCCGTACCTTTGGCTGCTGTCGCGGCGATAGAACGTTCCACCATCGACAAACCGTTATATTCGTTCTCGCTCATGCCGAGCCGACGCAATACACTTTTCATACGCTGCGGACTATTTTGGGGCATCGTAGAAATTCGCATACTCGAATAAAAGTGTCTGTCCATCGTCTTGGCCACCTTCGCCCACCACGGAACCAATGTCTTATACCCCCAAACATGAGTGTTGAAACTCGGCCAGTAACATTGTGGCGAAATATAGTCTATCGTTTTCGCTTTCAACCAAGCCACTCCATCGCAATATAGTTGGGAATAGGCACTCGTTCCTCCGCTTGTATTCAAATACTCTATACCATACGAAGCGGCGACACTACTGCTACCGCCCCATATCCCGAAAGGCCCTATACCGAATTTCACGGTCGGTTTCGTCTCCTGTATCATAGCGTAAATATCGGCGATAAGTTTGTTGCAATTCTCACGGCGCCAATCCCCCACATTTTTCCCTTCGGGTTTATATAGACTCTGAGAATAGGCATCTTCATTTTTAGTGCCTTCGTAGGGGTAAAAGTAATCGTCGAACACAATACCGTCGACATTGTACTTGGTGACTATATCTTTGATAACCTTCACCAAATACTCGATTACCTCGGGATTCCCCGGGTCGAGAATAAAACTCGACGAATACTCCAACAGCCACTCCGGGTGATTCTTACGTATGGAATCATCGGCTCCGTTCATATTTTTTTCACTCTCATAGCGATATGGATTGATCCATGCATGAAGTTCCATTCCCCGCTTATGCGCCTCCTCTATGGCAAACGCCAGCGGATCATATCCCGGATCGACCCCACGTGTTCCCGTCAAAAACTTCGACCATGGCTCGTAGGCCGAATTGTACAAGGCATCCGACATAGGACGCACCTGCAACCAAACCGCATTCATACGGGCCGCCTGCATACCATCGAATATCTTAATCAGAGCGGCCTTTTGCTCTTCCGAAGTCTGGGTCGATTTGGGCCAATCGATGTTACTCACCGAGGCCAACCATGTTGCACGAAATTCACGTTTTGGAGATTCGGCCCAACACCCCCAAATAATACCGATAGTTAAAAAAAGGAAGGATAATTTTTTCATGTTATTCACAAAACATTAGTGTATTTTGCAAATATATCCCTTTAAATCAATTCTTCAAGGCTATTTTATTTAAATAAATAAAACGACACATAAAATATATAATTATTATACAAAATCGCTAATTGAACATAATACACAGAAGTAAGAAAAGAATCGCTATCTTTGCAAGGAATATGAAAACAGATTACGTTTCGTCGTAATCAAACGACTTTGCGTCTGTTTTCGTGCAGTATTTTGCAACAAATTATTTCGATTATAACCGAAACAATATTATATAATGAGTTTACAATGTGGCATAGTCGGCTTACCTAACGTGGGTAAATCGACTCTTTTCAATTGTCTGTCCAACGCAAAAGCGCAATCGGCAAATTTCCCGTTCTGTACCATAGAACCTAATGTAGGTGTCATTACAGTACCCGACGAACGATTAAACAAACTGGCAGAACTGGTGCATCCGCAACGAATAGTCCCCACCACTGTGGAGATTGTCGACATCGCCGGATTGGTCAAAGGAGCCAGCAAAGGCGAAGGTCTGGGAAATAAATTCTTGGCGAACATCAGGGAAACCGATGCAATCCTGCATGTATTGCGTTGCTTCGACGATGACAACATTACCCACGTGGACGGAACGGTCAATCCGGTACGCGACAAGGAAATCATCGATTTCGAACTCCAACTGAAAGACTTGGAAACCATAGAATCGCGCATTTCCAAAGTCCAAAAACAGGCTCAGACAGGAGGAGACAAAGCAGCAAAGGTTACATACGAGGTTTTAAGCCGATACAAAGAAGCCCTCGAACAAGGGAAGGCTGCTCGTACCGTCACTTTCGAGACCAAAGACGAACAGAAAATAGCTCATGACCTTTTCCTGCTTACCAACAAACCAGTAATGTATGTCTGCAACGTAGACGACAACAGCGCCGTATCGGGTAACAAATACGTGGATATGGTGCGCGAAGCCGTTAAAGACGAGAATGCCGAAATCCTTATCTTGGCAGCTAAAACAGAATCGGAAATCGCCGAGTTCGAAACTTACGAGGAACGACAAATGTTCCTTCAAGAAATAGGCTTGGAAGAATCTGGCGTTTCCCGTCTGATCCGAGCGGCTTACAGCTTGCTCAATCTCGAAACCTACTTCACCGCTGGACCTCAGGAAGTACGAGCATGGACCTATTTGAAAGGCAGTAAGGCTCCTCAATGTGCAGGTATTATCCATACCGATTTCGAAAAAGGTTTTATCCGAGCCGAAGTAATCAAATACGACGACTATATCGCTCTCGGTTCCGAAAACGCTTGTAAAGAGGCCGGTAAAATGTACATCGAAGGAAAAGAATATGTCGTACAAGACGGCGACATCATGCACTTCCGATTCAACGTATAATTTACACAGTCATTACCATACAAAAAAATGCGATGAAAATTCATCGCATTTTTTATATCCTCCTTCAAGAACCGTCAATGCTTTCCCGATAGATTCAAAATCTCGTCATAGCGGGATTTATTGCCCAAAATACGACAAGCCTCCTTTAAATCTTTATCGTTTTTGATCGACTCTATAATTTCGCCTTTCTGATAATAATACCGTTTCACAATCTCTATCGAAAGCAATTCAGCGATTTCATCGTGAAAAGTCTCCAAATCCCTATCCAAATCGTGATTCAAACAAGCTTCAAGCGCTTCGAACTGCTTCTGCGTGTTTTCATCGAAATATCCTTCGAATTTAGCGACCTCCTTTAAGTCGGACAATATCCGTTCACTCTGTTTGTCGTATTTGAAATCCTTCGATTTCACAAAAGCTTTGAATCCCTCGTATTCTTCGTCGGACAATTTAAAATCTTTCGGAGCCGGAATCGTATCGTGCTCGGCTGCATACCGAGTCGCATAATCGAAGAAATAGAAATCTTTCATCAAATAATAACTGATATTCCCCCGCCTTTCCATCGAAGTTTCCACATCGGGTTTTATACCGCCTCCGTCACGGACAATCCTACCGTGAGCGGTCTTGAACTCGTGGGTAAGGCTATCGGGAATACGGGCGACGCTCCCGTCGGGATTGCGATGCGAATAATCGATAGCTTGTATCAAACGTCCGCTGGGTATATAATAACGAGCGATCGTTACCTTCAACATACCGTTATAAGGCAAAGGCCGTGTGGATTGCACTAATCCTTTGCCATAAGAACGCGAACCGATAATCACAGCCCTGTCGAGGTCTTGTAAAGCTCCGGCCACGATTTCCGAAGAAGATGCGGTTCCTCCGTCGATCAGCACGGCCAAAGGCATTTTCACATCGACTGGCTCCTGAGTGGTTTTATAAATCTTATCCATCTTCTTATTTCTTCCCCGGGTAGAAAGCACCTCTACCCCCTTCGGAACAAATAAATTGACAATCTGCACGGCCTGCTCCAAAATACCACCGCCATTACTGCGCAAATCGAGAACCAACGAAGTTATCCCCCGTTTTTTCAAGTCTTGTAAAGCCCGTTTCACTTCTCCGGCCGAAGTATCGGTAAAACTACTCAAATAAATATACCCCACGCTATCGCATACCACATCGTAATAAGGTACGGCAGGCATTTGTATCTTCTTACGAGTTAACTCGAAAGAGAGCAGGTCTTTCACACCGGGACGTTCGACCGTAACTTTCAACTGCGTATTCGCAGGTCCTTTCAACCGCTCGCTCACCTTCGCACTCTTCCACCCCAACACAGTATCGTTATCGATCATCACGATTTTATCTCCGGGACGCAAACCCGCTAATTGAGCCGGCATACCCTCATACGGCTCCGAAATGTAAACGGCATTATCCCGCTCCATAATGAAAGAACCGATACCCGCATATTCTCCGGTAGTCGAAAAGAAAAAATCGTCTTTCTCTTTCTCAGGTATATATTCGGTGTAAGGATCCAGACGCGCCAACATCGCATTTACACCGTCGCTAATAGCCTTCTCGGCATTAATCGTATCGACATAAAACATATTCAATTCCTTAAAAAGAGAATTGAATATATCGAGGTTACGTGATATTTCGAAATTTTTCTCGTCAGATTTGCCTGCCCATATCGGATTTATAAATCCCGAACAAAAAGATAATACCGTTACTGTCGCAAAAGTCAACCTTATATTTTTCATTTCACTTCTTTTAATCACACGAAGATAACTAATGCCGAATATCTTCGGCAACCATAGAAGATACTTTTAACTTTATTTCAGTCCAAATCTCATCGCTCATCTTAGTACCGATTACTTTAATCACACGACCCGCCAATAAAGAACCGATAGCACCGCAAACTCCCAACGAGCAATTTTGAGAAAGACCGTAAAGAAATCCCGAAGCATATAAATCCCCGGCTCCCGTAGAATCTACCCGAACCTCTGGTGTCGCAGGGACCTCGGTAATTATACCTTCACACCCTACGAAAGAACCTTGTGCTCCACATTTTACGACAGCGATCCTACAATATCGCGACAATATCTCTGTCGCTTTACGGGGCTCTTCGCCTGTATAGGCCAATGCCTCTTCCTCGTTCGCAAATAGAATATCCACATAATTCTCAACCAAATCACGGATAATCGCATAATTATCTTTTACTACATTATAACTCGCCATATCGAAAGAAACAGACAAGCCGGCCTCTTTTGCCAATTGTACGGCTCGTAAAATCAACGAAGTGTCTTGTACCAAATACCCTTCGATATGCAATATATCATATCCTTCGAACATTTCGGCAGAGATCTCCTCGGCGCACAAAGTAGCCGCTGCACCCAAGAATGTACCGAAAGTCCGCTCTCCATCGGGAGTTATCATCGTCATGGCACAACCCGAAGCCTGTTCTCCTTCGATCAACAAAGTCTGCACGCCATTGCGCTCCATATCCTCCCGGAAGAAGCGGCCATAAGCATCCCGACCTATTTTCCCGATGAATCCGCTCTCTATTCCCATACGGGCTACTCCCGAAACAGCATTAGCGGCCGACCCGCCTGATGCTAAGGTGGTTTCCAGCCCTTCGAAAACCGACATGATTCTCAAAAGCTTCTCTTCGTCTATAAGTTGCATACCGCCTTTCAACAGCCCCATCTCATCGAAACACTCGTCGGAATGTAACCGTGCAAGTACATCTGTAAGAGCATTTCCCAATCCTACTATCCTCATTCTGGAAATTTTTTTTGCAAATATATTGCATAATTGGAAATAAGCCATTACTTTTGCAACGCATTTTTAACGAATGCGATCTTCTTCAGTAGCTCAGTCGGTTAGAGCATCTGACTGTTAATCAGAGGGTCGTTGGTTCAAGTCCAACCTGAAGAGCCGATTTTGATATTTTTATTCTTCAGTAGCTCAGTCGGTTAGAGCATCTGACTGTTAATCAGAGGGTCGTTGGTTCAAGTCCAACCTGAAGAGCTTAGGGAGTTCGTTCGTAAGACGGACTCTTTTTGTTCAATCAAACCAATAAATCATGGACGATTCAAACTCACGAACGTACACAAGTAGTATTAACATCTCCCGTGGGAGTAAGTGAGATTTGATGTCGAATCTTGCGGGCTCCCTTCGGGATACAAAAAAGAAAGGAGCAACGCAATGAGAAAGTATCTCTTTTGTGAAGCAGGTTTTATCGAAAAACCCAATTGGCTTCCCAACTGCTGGGTAAATGTCGAATGCCCTACACCCGATGATTTCGATTTCCTCGAAAAAGAATTGAATGTACCGGCTGCATTTTTACACGATATTGCCGACACCGACGAACGTCCCCGTATCGATTCGGAAGGAAATTGGTTGTTGACTATTTTACGTATCCCCATCTTCGTAAAAGACAACAACATTACCTATACGACCGTACCTATCGGGATTATTACCAATAACGAAATCATCATTTCGGTCTGCTATCATTCGACAGCCATGATCCCCGATTTCATCGAATATACCCGACGTAAAGGAATAAATGTCCCCAACCGATATGAACTGATTCTCCGTCTGATATACTCTTCTTCCGTATGGTTTCTCAAATACCTGAAACAAATCAACAACGAAGTCAGCACAGCCGAAAAAGAGTTACAACAAAGCATACGTAATGAAGACCTTCTCCGTTTGATGAACTTGCAAAAATGTCTGGTCTACTTCAACACGTCTATCCGAGGAAATGAGGTAATGATAAGAAAATTACCCAAAATATTCAATGAGAAGGATTACCAAAACCCCGAACTTTTGGAAGACGTGATGATAGAATTAAAACAGGCTCAAAATATGGTGAACATTTACAGCGACATTTTAACCGGAACGATGGATGCTTTTGCCTCCATCATCTCGAACAACGTCAACACCATCATGAAACGCATGACCAGTCTTTCCATCGTTCTGATGGTTCCCACTTTGATAGCCAGTTTTTATGGCATGAACGTAGACATACACATCGAAGAACTTCCGCACGCATTCTCTTTAATCGTTTGTTTCTCCGTGCTGTTGTCTGCTTTGGCCTTCATTGTGTTCAGAAAAATCAAATGGTTCTAAGATATTTTCTCGGATAACGGTGGAGTACCATCGTTATCCGAGAGCTTGATTCCGAAAATTATAAAAACACCCCGAAATAGTACCCGATTATGAAAACCAGAACACTTTATATTTCCGATTTAGACGGGACTCTACTCGACAGTAATTCGATCGTAACCTCCCATTCTATCGAGAATATCAACCATTTACTACAAAAAGGTATGCTCTTTACGATAGCTACGGCTCGAACACCAGCTACGGTCGTTCCCCTACTGAAACAATTACAGCTCGACCTTCCGGTAGTACTCATGAATGGAGCCGTACTCTACGACATACGAAACAAACATTACATACAAACGAATGGATTTACCGATGACTCGGCCCTCCGTTACATCTCAGTGCTCGAAAATAGAGACTTGATCCCCTTTGTTTACCGAATCGAGAACAATAAACTCCAAGTGTTTCACAAACCACTCGTAAACGATATACAACGGGATTTTAAATACAAGCGGGAAAACACTCCTTATAAAGATTTTATACCCACCGACAACTATACGGCCGAACTGACCGATAATCCTCCCCTATTCATGCTGGTCATCGACCGTTTCGACAAACTCGAAACAGCAGCAGCCGAAATAACCCGTGCCGGAAATTGTAGTGTGTTCTGTTATCGCGACATCGCTGTTCCCGACTATGGAAATCTGGAAATATATCCCAAAGGAGTTTCCAAAGCGGCGACAGCCCAGCTTATAATCGACCGAATAAATCCGTGGGAAGTCGTAGCTTTTGGCGATAACCTCAACGATTTACCCCTCTTTAACTTGGCAGACCGCCGATATGCACCGGCCAATGCTACCGAAGAAATCAAAAGACAAGCGACGGCTATCATTCCCGACAACGACCACGACGGAGTAGCCCGATTCCTTTGCGAAGATTTTCTATAAATCTCCCTTTATTTATAAATAAAATATAGATATATTATAAATAATACAGAACAACTACAAACTAATAGTCAACTACTTATCGACAGCATTATTTTGTCTAGCCATTTCCGCCTCTACTTGTGCTCTCGATTTACTGGTTGTCACCACATAAACACCCAAGAAAACAAGAAGAATGGCAAAACCCTTTTTCAAATCAAAGCTATCCATTCCCCACCAAACAGCCAACAAAGAAGCGACTATCGGCTGGGTATAATTATACATGCTTAAAATAGTCGGTCTCAAACGTTTTTGTCCGATAGAAACCAACATATAAGACAAAAACGTAGCACCGAATACGACAAAAAACAAATCGAGATAAATCGTGCCGCTAAGATCGGAATATGGGATGCTCAACAAATCGTTTCCCCCGAGCGGCAAACAGCAAATCGCAGAAAACAAGAACATCCACTTCATCAAAGTCACAGGTGTATACCGGCTTATCAAACCCTTGAAAGCCACATAATAAATAGCAAAACTGATTTCAGCGACCAAACAAAACAAGTCTCCCATAACCCGGCCACCCGAAAGCCCTTCCGAAACAGTGCCCGCTCCGTTCAAAATAAGCATTAAAGCCCCCGAAAGCCCCATAAATACACCCACAACCTTCTTGCCGGTCATAGGCTCTTTCTGGATAAATGCAGCCAATATCATGGTAATAATAGGAGCCAAAGAAGCGACGACCGAAGCATCTATCGGCGTCGTATAAGACAATCCCAACACAAAGAAACCCTGATTCAATGTTATCCCAAACAAAGATGCTACGAAAAGCAAAAGCAAATCTCGTTTAGTAACCGGCTCCCGAGGCATAAACAAAGAAGCAATCCAAAAAAGAATCGCCGCCCCGGCCATACGCATGTTGGTTAGCGAAAACGCCGAAATCGTTCCGGTCAAAAAGATTGCTTTGGAAATAGGCGACATAATTCCCCATAAGAAATTTGCCGTGAACATAGCCGAATGGCCTTTTAATTTTTCTTTCATTCCCTTGCTGTTATTTCGGGCGCAAAAGTACAAATTGTTTCCACAATAAAGATTTTTCATACGACTTTTATTTCTCCGTCTTTTTCCGTTCACACAATAAAGAATTATCTTTGCAATAAACCGAGGAAACAGGCAAGCCACGGCTCAGCCCCGATAAACCGCCACAGTTCCCTCATGCACGACATTCAGCAAAATATTCACCTAAAAACAATACACATGAAATTCAAAAGTCTTATTTTTATAGTTCTTGCAGCTTCTATGACTTGTACCGACATTTACGCAGAAAACAACCGCCCCATCGACATAGCTTTATGGGAAAACGGGCCGTTAGAAAAGAACGACGATGAAGGAAAAGCATACGACGAAAACGTCAGAATCTATCGACCCTCGATCAAAGTCTTTCTACCCGAAGGGAAAAATACAGGACGAGCCGTCATCATGTGCCCGGGAGGAGGATATGCCCTTCTGGCCTACGACCACGAAGGATATGCCTATGCCGACTACTTCAAACATCAAGGCATCGCCCTCATTGTCCTCAAATACCGCATGCCGCACGGAAACCACAAAGTCCCCATGTCCGATGTTTGCGAGGCCATGCGGGTCGTAAAATCCCATGCTGCCGAATGGAAGATAAACCCCGACGACATAGGAATTATGGGCTTTTCCGCCGGCGGACACTTGGCTTCTACTTTCGCGACCCACTATCCGGCAGAATTACGGCCAGCTTTCCAAATTCTCGTTTATCCGGTAATCTCTATGGACGAAACGATAACTCACAGCGGGTCGAGAGAAAATCTCATCGGGAAGAATCCGAGCAAAGCACTCATCGATTACTATTCCAATGAGAAACACGTCAACGCAGAGTCACCACGGGCTTTTATCGCCCTCTCCGATGACGACCGAGCTGTCCCTGTCGAAAACAGCCTCCGTTATTACAAAGCCCTGCATCGATATCAAATACCGGTCTCATTGCATATTTATCCCACAGGAGGTCACGGCTGGGGATATAATGAGTCGTTCCGATTCAAAAAAGCCGTTCATGATGAACTTTCCGATTGGTTGCGTTCATTTTGAATAAACTCCAAACATGAAAACAAAAGCATATTTTAATTGGAGCAGCGGTAAGGACTCGGCTTTGGCCCTATACAGAGCGTTAAACAGATTCGACATCAAAGCGTTGCTTACGGTTATCGACTCTACGAACAACCGCATTCCCATGCACGGAACCAACCTCGACCTATTGAAAGCACAATCTCAAAGCATAGGAATTCCGCTCGTTACCTGTGATATAAATACCGAATATTCAGAAGATAAATACAAAATATCTTTACAAGAAATCATAGACAAATTCAAAAGTCAGGAAATTTCCACTGCCCTATTCGGCGATATTCATTTGCTGGAATTAAAAATCGGCAGAGAAGAAAAATGCAGACAAGCAGGATTAAAAACAGATTTTCCTTTATGGAACAATTCACCCCAAGAGCTATTACATGAATTTATAGACTCCGGTTTCAAAGCCATAATCACCTGTATCGACGGCTGTGTACTCGACAAAACTTTCGTCGGCAGAATGATAGACTATGATTTTATAAACGATTTACCCGACGGCGTCGATATCTGCGGCGAAAACGGAGAGTATCATTCATTCGTTTTTGATGGCCCTATCTTTAAAGAACCCGTTCCCTGTCACTTGGACCCTGTATCGTATAAAGAATATCCTTGTCAAGATCTGAAACAGAACACCGGGTTCTGGTATATCGACATCTACAATGCTCCCTAACAAAAAAAAATCTACAAGAGGATAACGACTGCATTGTCGTATCCCCTTGTAGAATAGCATTACAAGAAAATCGGCTTAGAGAGATTTCTCAATCCTCGGCCCGTATTTCTCCAACAAACGACGAGAAGTATCGAGCAATGTACCATTCCGCTCGATACAGACAGGTGTCGTACTCTCTACCCACTCTTGTTCAAAAGTCGCAAGCCGGCTCTTCAATTCATCTTTATCCAACTCTATTCCTTTCTCCGCCGCACCGATCACAGCATCAAAATAAATTTCCCATCGTCTGGCATAATAATCGTTCAGAAGACCGGCCCATGTACGACTCGCATAATCGTTCAAACTACCACCCCATGTAGTTATTAAATTACGAGCATTTTTCTCATAATAATTTTTCAATTCGTCGGTATCGCCCAAACTGCGGGCATCTTCAATCCATTTATCCAACGATGCCCGGTTGTGGAAAGAATTCAACAATTCCAAATCGGACAGTATCTCTCTCATTTCAGAAGCCTTTTCTTTCAACCCGGGAACATTCCGTTTCTTATAAAAACCGTCAAATTCTTTTTTCACGTCCAAAAAATAATTGCCCAAGAGTTGACGACCTGTCATAATCACATCTATCTCGAATGCATCTCTGTCGCAAGACGGAACTTCCAATAAAAGCTCCCACACCCGCAGCAATGTAGCGTTATCATACTCGTTACTGGTCCGTTTATTATAGTTATCCCCCAATTTCGGCCGATATCCGGGCAAAATACCTAATGTACGGGGCACTTGTACAAAAACATCGTCAAACAATATCTGCCAAGCCTCGCGTGCCGATTCCGAAACGGCTCCTACGTGCCTATCCGCCAAACGCTCCACCCAATCCTGTCCATTCACATCTATCGTCCACGCTTTCTCAAAGATATATTCATAAGGGAACTGATTGATATCCAGTCCTTCCAATGTAGAACCTATACCTTTTAAGTTGTCTCCTCCGTTTATCAAAGCGTTATCGAGCCTGTCACCGCTCTCCTTTACATTTCCGGTCAACGTGGTATTACCTCCGAAATTTCCTAAATAACACCAGATATAAGGCTGTCCATGAAATTTCTCCGTACTTTTCCACAGCTCTACATTTTCACAATGATAATCCAACAAAACCAATTTATCGGACGGAACCCCGGTCAACAGAGCTTTCACCCGAGGTGCTGTCCACAATTTTCGATCATGATAAAACATCCATGTCATTTGCAACCACACGGCATCGGGGTCGGCAGCAGCCAACGATTTATACATATCCGAAGATACCTGTGCCAGATATTCGGGCTCCCAGCTCGGCGGATCCACCTCGTTAAAAGGATCCACACCATAAATATGGTCTGTCCCGAACATCTTTTCCTGTTCTTCCAAGAAACTCTTTTGAATTTCTGCAAAAAGCGGTTCTTCGGGATTCAAGAAATGACAGCGATACGAATCGCCGAAACCCGCCCATTTCCCCAAATATTGAATATTGGCATCGGGGTGAATCCGTTTCAAGGCAGCCGGCACATGACCTGCAAAAGCGGGCAATACCGGCGTCATGTTCAATTCACGCTCACGAGCCAAAATCTTTTTCTGCAACTCGGCCTGAGATTCCAGCCATTGCATGGGTAACGGCCCGTTCCAGCCATCGATATTCGCCATGCGATGCCACGGCAAATAAACCGGGCCCGTAAAATAAGAACGAATCTCTTCATCGGTCAGCCCTATTTTTTTCCACACTTTATACCACACCATCTCTTGGCCGGTTATAGCCAATGGCATATTCACTCCGTTCAACGCCATCCAATCGATAAAACGCTCCCAATCCTTCCATTTCCAAAAAGGCATGGAATACCCGTAAGTACAATAATTCAAGAAAAAGCGATTATCCACTTTCGCTTCTACGACTACCGGTTTTTCCACCATAGGTAACACATCGGGCATTTCGACCGGAATATCGGCATACCACGATACAGTCGTCAGACAATAATATTTCAAATAATAATTTAATCCGGCAGCCATCGAATTAGCGTTATTCCCGCTAATGTGGATTTTTCCGTCCTTACTTTCCAACGAATAGTAATCCCTATCCTCATCAGGAACTATCTCGAACACGAATCGATCGGCATATTGGGGGATTAAACGGTGAGTAAGTTGTTCCACGGCCAACACATCGCGATCCTTCGAGGAACAAGCCGTCATTCCCAATAGCATAAAAAACGAAGCAATAAAAAATAGTTTTTTCATCTTTCTATAATTTGATATAAATATGCTTTTTGTACAAGAAAAAGGCAATGAGCCAATTAAACATAAGAAAGGCGAGCGCATAGGCCAAACTGCCTCCGCAATTCCCGAAAAGAGGCTGCCATATTCCTTCGAACGATATTGTCGTCCATTGGAGTTTACGGAATAACCCTCCGGCAATTTCGCTGAATATATAAATCGACAACGGATTTACGCCTACTACCAAGAACGGAAACGACCAGCGCGTCCTCTTCGAATCGTCGATAATATAAATGAGTGTCGCAAAAATCAGAGAGGTGATACCGCAAGTTACCAAAACGAAACTCGGAGACCACAGCCGTTTGTTCAAAGGAGCGGCATAGCTCCACAAATACCCGATAACGAACATCGATGTACCCCAAACCGCCAACTTCACGATTTGTGAACGTATCTCTTTTTCCCCGACGATAACTTTTCCGCAAAGAAATCCTATCATCACCTGAGCTATTGCCGGAATCGTACTCAATACCCCTTCGGGGTCGACGAATTGAGCTCCGCCCAAATACATATGAGATTTTCCCAACACGGCATAATCGACCATAGAGACAATATTCCCGGCACATTTCTCAAATCCGTTCCCGAAAAGTTGCAACAAATAATACCCGACAAGCAAAACGGCGATAATCGTCGGGAACAAACGATGACGAACAGTCACGGCCAAAAGAGCTACAATCCCGTAACAGATTCCCAGTCGCTGCAATACACCCATAATCCGTAAATTTTCAAGCGTATTGTATTCCCCGGTAGCAATAAACGCCAAAATCCATTTGAGGGCGACACCCGACATGAAAATCAATACCGTGCGCCGCAGGATTCGGGCAATCGAAATCCGCCAATCGAAATTCGATTTATTGAGCGACAAATAAATAGAGACTCCCATGATAAACATGAAGGCAGGAAAAACAAGATCGGCCGGTGTAAATCCGTCCCATTTCGCATGTTTCAAAGGAGCATATGCATATCCGCACGCCCCTGCATTGTTGACGAGAATCATGCCGCAAACGGTAATTCCCCTCAACACGTCCAATGAAACCAACCGTTTAGAAGTTCTCGTCAACGACATATCCAATACATTATAATCGAGAATAGAGTTAACACGGCTCCGATAAGTGTTTCATAAGGAATCAGTTTCAACCGGTCTCTAAACGTCAAATCGCAAACCCCTCCCGTAGCATGGAAAAACGACCCGTGAGGCAAATGATCCAGTACGGTAGACCCGGCATTAACCATCGCCGCACCCCATATCGACGAAACGCCCACTGCTAAAATCGTATCGGCAAAAGAGGCAGAAGCCAACGTAGCTCCCGCCGTAGTCGAAGCCGTAGCGGCAGACATTAAAATACCGGAAATAGGAGCAATCATATCCTTTCCCATACTCACATGATCCAACATGGCCAAGATATAATCTTTCAAAGTCGAATCTTTAATCACGCCGGCAATAGTCCCTGTACCGATCAACAACACGGCTATCACCGACATTTTCTGTAAACCGAATTCGATACTCGGCAATGCATTTTTCCATTGCCGCATACATATCAATCCGCACAATCCACCTGCCGGAAGAGCTACCAAAGGGTCTACGGTGATACCACACAAAGGTCGTAAAGCCAACAGGAAAATAGTCACGACGGGAGCCACCAAACTACTCCATAACGAAGGTAATCCATCGTCGTTTCCCATCTCCTCCTCATCGGTATGGACCTTACAAGGTTTCACCGGGAAAAAACGAGCTATCACGAACACGGTAAACAACAAACCTATTATGGCCGGTATAATATTGGCAAACATAACCGAGGGCAAATCGGCTCCAAAATTCTCGGCCGCAATAATCGTGTTGGGATTGGGCGAAATAATATTTCCGCTTTTCCCTCCGCCTATCATCACAAGCAGCAGTTGCGGAGTAGGAATCCCCAACCTCCGACCGATAGACAATGCAACCGGAGCTACCGTTATCACCGCTACATCGATAAAAACGCCTACCGCACACAACAACATCGTGGCAAACGCCAAAGCCAAATAGACACGTTTCTCACCCCAAAACCTGATTATCGCATTTGAAATAGTCATTGCAGCCCCTGTTTTTATCAGAACACCCGACAATACCCCCGCCGTCAGGATACGCAACACAGCCGAAGAGACATCTTTCACGCCCTCGGTCATCGACACAACGACTTCTTCCAAGGAGAAGCCTCCGGCCAAACCACCGATCAAAGCGCCCAAAATAAGGCTATAAGCCGGTGAAACTTTCTTGATTATCAAGAATATCGACACCAGCAATCCGATTAATGCACCTACCGTACTATCCATGTGTCCCTATTTGAATGGTTCGCATAATCTGTGTGACAACCTGCCTTATATTCTTCAAAGCAAAATCCCGATCCATTGCCTCCTGCAAAGAAACCGGAGCCGTCTGTATGGAAAAAATACTGGCAAATCCCATCTCGTTCAATATTTCGCACGCCTCCACACAGCCGCCTATGGCAATTACCGGGACAGCCTCCTCTTTCGCATAATGCAAAATTCCGCCCAATGCTTTGCCCATACCGGTCTGTTTGTCCAATTTCCCTTCACCGGTAAAAATCAAATCGGCTCCCTGTATCGTCTCCCTGAAACGGAGCATATCCAAAACAATATCAATCCCCGATTGTAACTCGGCATTCAAGAATGGCAACACGCCGCCACCCAAACCTCCGGCCGCACCGGCTCCCGGAATTTCCGAAATATCCATCTGCCTCGTCTCCTTTATCACTTGCGCATAATGAATCATTCCCTTTTCCAAAAAATCGACTTCATCGGGAGAAGCACCCTTTTGGGGAGCGTAAACAGCGGCAGCTCCGCGACTACCGTAAAAAGGATTATTTACATCGCAAGCTATCGTAAAAGAAGTTTCACATAACAATTTGTTAGCCGAAGAACCGTCCACCCGGGCAATCTTTCCCAAACTTTCGCCAACAGGAGGAAGCTCCTCGCCCCGCTCGTCCAAAAAACGATAACCCAACGCCGCCAACAAACCGATACCTGCGTCGTTAGTGGCGCTGCCACCGATACCCATGACAATGCGACGACACCCCCGCTGCAACGCATCGGCAATCATCTCACCGGTTCCCCATGTAGTCGTGAGCAAAGGATTTCGTTTTTCTTGCGGAATCAAAGGCAAACCGCTTGCAGCTGCCATTTCCAATATAGCGGTCGATCCATTAGAAGTAATTCCGTATGCCGCTTCCATCGGATTCATAAGAGGATCGTGGACACGGCACGATACCCGCTCGACGGACATATTCGAGCAAATCGCCTCGACCGTACCTTCACCCCCATCGGCCACAGGCACTACCACCACCGCACATTCGGGAAACACGTCGGTAATCCCCTGCCGCGCAGAGGCTGCGATCTCCTGCGAACTCGCACATCCTTTGAAAGAATCAAAAGCCAAAATTACCCTTTTCATCACTCTCGCTCCAAAACATTCCAAAGTTAATAAAAATAAGACCTATTCCCCTTTATATCGTTCGACCAATTTAATCGCGCTTTGTAACGGATCTTCGAACGACGTAGAGGTATTGTGCCACGGAGCTTTTATCCAATTTTCCTCCCAACGGTCCAAATCGGCCCGCTGTTCCGAAAAATACAACTTCATACGGGGAATATAATAATCCTTTATCAACCCGCTCCAAAACCGGGCGGCATAATCTTCTTGGAAACCACCCCATGTCGTAATCAACCGCTTGGCATTAGCCTCATAGGCATCTTTCTCCAAATCCGTTTTCCCCCAATCGCGAGCCATATCCACCCACTCTTCCAGTCGATACAACGGATGCGAGGCCAACAACTTATCCACATCTAAAAGAATCTCGACCGAACGATCCAACTGCTGCATGGCCGCCACCCGGTTCCCCAAAGAATCTTCTTTCAAAGCCCGTTTATAACAATCATCAGCTTTGGCAGCCAAATAATAAGAAGCATATTCAATGGCATCATTCACATACAGCGGCGACGATTCCAAACTATCGGCACACGACAAAAACAGTTCGACACCTTGCAAGAACGAATCGCTCACGTCCAACTTACTGATTCGGCGGGTATCCGGGACAACCGTTTGCCAAGTAAACCGGGGGTAAGAATACAACGAGCTATAAGCTGTTTCCTTGAACCGCTGCCAAGCACTATCCATAGCCGCCGGGCAACCGCCGTAACGAGCCTTACAATAAACGGGCAGCCAAGAATCCAAATCTATCGAATCGGCCGTCCAACCCATATCGGCCAACAATTCATAAACGACCTCGTTATTTTCAAGCCCTTCGGGAGCAGAACCGAACCCGACCAAATTACCGGCATTCGCACTATGCAAAGCTTCGGCCGAAGAGGTCGCATACATCTGCAAATCGCCCGTCATCGGAGTCTTTCCCCCAAAGTTCGGCACATAACTGAATATCCATTTTTTCCCATAAAAACCATCATGATTTTTCCATGTTTGTTCAGTACCCCAAACCCATTTCGGATAATCGTTTCCCAAATCGATAATAATCATTTTATCATCGGGAACCCTACTCAGCAAAGCCTGCAAGCTAGCCTTGTCCCAAAAATCGTGTTGATATCCGAAAGTCCAGCCTTGCGTTACCCAAACAGCATCGGGATTGCCGGCCGCAATCGAATGATATATAGATTCGCCGTATTGTGCCAATAACTTGTGTTTCCCGTCATCGTCACCCTCGGCGACAGGCAATTTCATCTCATTGAAACTATCCGACAGATAGTAAGTATTCTTTCCAAACTCTTTTTCCCACTCTTCGATAAAAAGTTTTCCTATCTCCTTAAAGTAGGGAGTCTCGGGAGGCAATACATAAGCGTTGTATTTTTCATCGAATCCGCCCCATTCCAAATGTTTGAATTGTATTTCGGGGTGTCGTTCGGCAAACGCAGTAGGTACAAAGCCGGCAAATGCAGGAGCAATAGGATCCATACCCAGTTCTCGCATTCGATTCAATATCTTGTGTTGCAGTTTTATCTGCTCCTTCTGCCAACCGTTCGTAAGCGGGCCGTCCCAACCATTCAGATTCCCCATACGATGCCATGGCAAATGTGCCGGGCCGGTAAAAAAAGCCCGTATATCCTCTTCTTTCAATCCCATTTTCAGCCACACTCGCTCGGCAATCGCCTCGCTCGCTACGGTAGCCAACGGCATATTGACTCCCCGCAGAGCCATCCAGTCGATTTCCTTTTCCCAGCGTTCCCAATCCCAATACGGAGTTGTATAACCAAAGGTACACACATTCAAGAAATATCGGTACTCATACGGCGTAGTCTGCTCTTTCAAAACAAAATCGGGCCAAGTCTCAGGCAACTCCATATGTTCCCCGCTCCATGTTTTCATCGCCGAGCAAGCCTCTCGTAAATAAGTATGGAACGCATAACAAATAGCCACCGAGCTGCTGCCTCTCAACGTGAGAATACCATTTTTAGCCTCTACCTCGAAAGTCTCTTTTCCATTCTCAGGAGCTATCTCCTCCAACTGTATACCGGCCGCTCTCTCCCCGATTTGCCGCTCGATTAAATCAAAAGCGGGTTGTATTATGCCGTCTTTCTCGACCGAAGACGAGTTACAAGCACACAGTACGATACAAAAAAGCACAAACAAACTACTTGATATGTGGTATTTCATGGAATTATTTTTTTTAATTAAACCTATTACCGAATAAAAATCGTGTCATGAACCACTTACAGACCCGATATTCCATAATATCTCTTGTAAGAACAGAAGCAACTCACGACACGATTTTCATGAACCTATACTCTATCTATCACTTTATGATAAGTTTCTGTATCGCTTTATCAACAACGATCAAATAAACACCTTCTTCTATCGGCAATTCCAAAGCCGAATGATTGGCTATGATTCCTTCATAAACCAATCCGCCGGTCATACTGTACACCTTAGCGGTAGCAGTTTTATCCAACCCCGTTGCATAAACGATATTCCCACTATTCCAAATGCGAACAACATCTTTTACATTTCCTGTGATACCACTCAAAGAAGAGTACTCTACGGCTCCCACCGAAGGAGTAGCAGGACGCGCATTACCCAATTGATCGACCGTGGGAATCTCCACGCCATCTACCACGGCGATACCTGCACCCGAAGCAATACTGTTTTCTGCAATCATCGCAACCTTCATATCGCCCGAAAGAACACTCGTCTGGTGATTATAGCTCTCATCTCCCTCGTCCCACGGATTTTGTTCGGTAGCGGCGAAAATGACATCGCTATCGAAATTAACGGCTTTATTCGAACCGTCGGCAAAAAATCCGTCAGAAGCAGCTACGTATAAATTGTTCTTGCAAACCGGTAATACAGTTTGGGGCAAAGGTTGGTTATTAGCATCGACTTGTCCTGCCATATAAAAGGCAACTATATCGAATCTCGATTCGTCATCCATCCACGTATTGCTATAATTTTCAGCAAACAAATTATTCACGAAAGTAGGCTTCATAGTAGTGGCTGATCTTGACCATACGCAAAGAGCACCACCATTGCTTCCCAAATTACCGACAAATGTACAATTTACAATAACCGGAGAAAAAACATCAACAGTGGTCGCTGTCTGCATATAAATAGCGCCACCACGATCGTCTGCTGTATTGTTGGCAAATGTAGAATTAGCAATATAAACACGGGGAGACGGGTTCTTTGCCGTCGCATTTACTCCTATGGCACCACCCGCAGCCCCTTCATTTTCCACAAAAGAACAATTTTCAACACGCAATTCCGAATCTCCATAAGCACAAACAGCACCGCCTCCATAAGAAGCACCGCATCTGTTTTTGAGGAATAAGGAATTTTTCAAAAAAGCATTGGAACCACTCACCCTTATCACGCCGCCATTATTGACTTTACTGCTAAGAGGTTCGTAATTATTCGAAAACTGACAGTTATTAGCATTCAGTGTCGAATTGCCACTCAATCGGATAGCAATATTCTTAAAACCGTCGATGATAAGATCGTTTAATGAAATCTCAGATGCTTCACCGACCGTAAACAACGATTCCAACCCTTTTATGGTTACTCGTTTTCCATTCTTTTTATTGATACCGTTAAAAGTTAGCTTCTTTCCTTTGATGGCAATACCGGTTCCTTCACCGTAATCCAACACTTCTCCATCGAAATTAAACTCGATGACACTGCCCGATTCGGCATGATCAATCACATACACCAACCCACCGGCTGCTACCGGGTCCATGTCGGCCGTCGTTACTTCCAAAGTTTGTGCAAACATCGTACTTGTACACAATGCAAGTACACACGTTAAAAATGTAACCTTCTTCATAATAATTTAAAAATTTAATGGTTAATATAGATATTTAAAACTGCTATTCTGATAAGCATTAGAAACTCGAATAACATAAAGTCCATTTCGAGAACCTTCCGGTAAAACTATATTCGTTGCATTATCTACATTTTGTGTCTTTACCAATTTTCCCGATATGTCATAAATATTCACCTGAGACGTTGTTTTGAGATTACTAAGCGAAAAACCGTCGGCACTCCTGATAAGGTTTATTTCCTGCAAAGAAGTAGCGTCATACACTGCACTCCCCTCAGCTTCGATAGTAACGAATACAGGTAAATGATCCGATACATCTGAAAGTGTCAGACCCGGTTCTTCGGTAACGACACCCGTCTCCGTGGTTGTATATTTAAGAGAATCATCGGGTCGATAAGAGATAATCATATCTATGCACGACGTAGGGTCCTTAGCCGGGTAGGTATATAGAGCCGTATTGTTCAGTATCGAAAATCCATACTCTTTGAAAGTCACCATTGCCCGATAAGTAGGCTGAGCATTGAAGTCGCCAGCGATAAAGACAGTCTTATCACTTTGCCGTGCAAAGCGGATAGCCCATTCTGTCGCAGTATCTCGGTCATCGGCATTAAGAGAATAATGCGTACAAAGGAAATAGAAGTTGTCAAATTCGGCAATGAGAAAACCGCGGGACTCCTTGTCTTTCGAAGTATCCGATGGGGCAAAAGACTGGGTTTTCACCGATATAGGTTCTGTCTTCGATAAAATACCTATGCCATAATAAGTCCCCACCAAAGCAAAAAACTGCGAATGCATGCCAGTAGATTCGGCCAGTTCGCTTAAATAATCATGATTAAAGATACCTAACGAACGGTTATCGACTTCTTGCAAAGCCACGATATCGGGATTTTGCGTATTGATAATGGTAGCAATATCGGCCAACCTCGATGAGGTCATACTATGACCTTTAATGTTATAAGAAAGTAACTTCGTCGTTCCAGCCGATATAGAACCAGTACATAAACTTATAAACAAAATCAATATCGATAATATAAATACCCTTTTCATAACAAGAAATTAATATTTTACATACTCCAATTCTGTCACAATAGGCAAGTGGTCGGATAAAACAGACTGAACGGTTTGAGTTCTCACAATTTTCCACCCCTGTTTAGGTCTGGCGAAAATATAATCTATCTTTCTCTTGGGGTTCCAAGCGGGAACAGTAAAATCGTAATCGGTTGCCAAAAACCAATTTTCCAACATATTATACTTAATTTCCTTTGACGAAGGAGCTGTATTAAAATCTCCTCCTAAAACCACAGGGTATCGATAATCATTGAAATACTCGGTAATAAAAGCGGTCTGTGCTTCTCTCGTCTTTGGCAACTGATAATCCAAATGTGTCGATGCAAAACAAATCGTATCTTCGCCTATTTCAAACAGACCCTCTAACAGAGCTCTACGTTCATGCGCTTTATTGGGCCACGGCAAAAAAGTTTTCTTCGTATCGATATAAGGGTATCGGGAAAGGATTCCTATACCATAATATCCACCCTTATAATCGATTGTTTTCCCATACACGCCAAACATCTTTGTAAAATATGCCAATTCCGAAATATAGTCACGCCCGATTTGATGCGGAGCTCTCTCTCCTCTATCGGTTTTACAATCTATTTCCTGCAACGCAACGAAATCGAGATTGAAAGACTTTATATGCGAAGCCAGTTCCTCCAACGATGCCAATTCTCCAAAACGAATATTATAGGTCATTACCTTTATTCTCAAAGTGTCTTGTGCATATACGTTTCCAAACTGGTATAAAAACACGACAATCAAAAGATATTTAAATGCTTTCATTTTCTACGGTTTTGAAATTTTCAACACAGAAATAATAGGGAGATGATCGGATGCATTTACCCCCGTAACGACAGTATGAGAAACAACATTAAAATATTCCAAAGGCCTGTAAGCGATATAGTCTATTTCCCGATTGGGCGCATTAGAAGGAATTGTAAAATTTTTCGGATCTGTATTCGTCCTGACAAATCCGGCAGCTTCCAACTTGCCGATAATCGAATTATCCGGTTTCGAATTAAAGTCCCCTCCTAAAATAATAGGAAAGTCGCTTTTAGAAGAAAGTTCTTCCATCATAACGGGGAATTGTCTATCCCTTTCCGCCTGAGTAACGGATAAATGGATTACCGCCAAATAAACATCGATTCCATTGAACTTTATCTTGGCTGTCCCCAAAACGTTACTTCCCGTAATAGTCAGTCCATCTATCTCTTTCGGGAGATCATGATTTACGATTTCGCTCATTTGAAAAGAAGAAAGGATAGCTGCACCATAAGCCCCGCCCTGAAAATCTTTTTGTTTGAAAAAATAATAATACGGATAACCGGCCAATTCTGCCAATTCTTTAGCCTGATCCACACCCAAACTTCTTGTCGTTTTATAATCTACCTCTTGCAACAAAACTACATCTGGCTTTTTGCTTTTTATCACATTCGCAACGTTATTCACATCTGCGGTTGTTGTTTCACCCGATACACCATAATAGGGTGCACAGTGTTTTATGTTATAACTCATCACGACCAGGTTTTCTTTGGGTTCAGTGTTACCACCCCAACCGGCATCTCCTTGCGGTTCATTGGCTTTACTACAACCCATAAAAACCGCACTGATACTCATCATCAATATAAACACACGTTTCATCGTAATCATATTTTATAGTTCATTAATATCCACACTATTAGGATTCTAATAGTGTGGATTAGAAATTCAACTTATTCCGGCCAACCGGGATTTTGACCCAACAGAGGATTTTTCATTCTTTCCTCATAAGGCACAGGCCACAAATAATGCATAGCCGGATCGAAATAACGGGGACCTCCTTCTGCTCTCGATTTTTCGTAAATCACATCGCCGAATTCATCGACTCCGGTATCGGGATAAGGATTAGCGCCCAAATCGTTCATACAAACGGTTAGACTAGGCCCTGTAATAGCCCGACCAAAACGCAATTCACCTTCTCTCCAACGCATTATATCTGCATATCGCATACCGTCGAACGAAAGCTCGATACGTCGCTCTCTCTTTATTTCGGTCCACAAATCGAGATTCCACTGTTGCAGCTCCTTCAAATCCATTCGATGCATACCCACTCGATCTCTCAAACGATTAATAGTCTCATCGATTTCAGTTTGGGTCAATGTCCCGTTCATCTTATAAAGAGCTTCTGCATAAATCAAAAGAACCTCTGGATAACGAATTACGTTCAAATTGGTGTGAGACCTGTTGGCATTTCCGGCAATACTTATCTCATTGTATTTTTTGAAATAAAAGCCGGTTATCCCGTTAGCTCCGTTCCGGCCGGGTTGTAACGACGAGAAGCGTGGTAACTGAAATATATCGTTCGGACGGCGATATTCGGCATCTCCATCGTCACCGCCACCCCATTGATCACCGGGAGTAAACAACGTCATTCTCATTCTCGGATCCCTGTTTTGGAAATAATCGGCATAATGTTCCTCAGGATACTTATACAGAGGTGACGTTTTTATATCTGTACGTTTATAATACTCCAATCCCGGCTTAGCTGGCATACCATCGATACATAAATAAGCATCGACCAACGTTTTGGTAGGATTAAATCGAATAAAATCCACCGGCGAACAAGTCTCGTTCGACATGTTATTATTGCGAATATCATTCACATAGATACTGGAAATAATTGCTTCGTTATTATCTGGATTATTCTCTATATCTCCTTCGAGATGATACAATTTTTCATAATCATAAAGATCGTAGGGGCCATTGTCTATAATCTCTTTGGCAGCTTTGGCAGCAATATCATAACGTTCGTTTTGAAGGGCGATACGTGCTTTCATCGCCAAAGCTCCCCAGCGGTCTATACGACCTACATTATCTCCCGTTTGCCTTTCATGAGGTAATTTCGAAGCAGCCCAATCCAAATCGGTCATTAAGCTATCGATAACTTCACTTCGTGGAGTACGAGGTCCATAAGCTCCTTCGGACGTAATAACATGGTTAATCCAGGGAACATCTCCAAAAAAAGTCGTCAACATAAAATATACCCACGACCTTATGACCTTCACCTCGGCGGCATAGACATCTTTAACATCTTGGTCGATTTCGGCCCGATTGTAATTATCTAGGAAATTATTGCAAGTGTGAATATGTCCGTAAGAATATCTCCAATACGAAGTAAAGGGGAACCCATCGGTATAAGCATGTTTCCCTCCCGATACTTTTGAAAGTCCGCTGTTTTTATCACCCCATATTACAGTTTCGGCCGTAGACTCTGCCCATTTAATCAACAACTCATATTCAAATGTTTCATAACAAGGATACAATGCCGCGCGCAACTGCTCCTCCGTCTTCCAATAAGTTTCATTAGTCACGGAATCCTGAGGATATCTGTCTAAAAAATCATCGTTACATGAAACCAACAATGATGCCAACGGCAAAAAAGCCGCAATATATTTAATCGTTTTCATATGCAATGGTATTTATTAAAATGAAAGAACTAAACCGAATACGTATGTCTTTACTTGGGGGTAAACATCGCCCGAAGATTCCCGTACTTCCGGATCATAAGCACCGAAATATTTAGTGAATGTCAGTAAATTATCTGCCGACGCATACAATCGCAACCCCTCTATTTTCCATCGATTAAGAAGTTTTTTGGGAATAGAATAACCCAATTGTACATTTTTCAAACGCAAATACGAAGCATCTTCTTTCCAATAATCACTGAATAATAAATTATGAGATTGAGCTTGATACAGTCTAGGATATGTGGCATCGGGGTTGTTAGGAGTCCAGCGATCCAAATGTTCTACCTTAGGAATAGAATAATCGTTGATAAAACAGTGACGGGCTTCATCTGACAGATAACCATTTACTTTCCCCACTCCTTGGAAATAAAAACTAAAATCCCAATCTCTCCATTGCAACTGACCTCTCAATGAATAGGAATAATGCGGATACGGATCGCCAAATACAACCTTATCATATTCATCTATTTCTCCATCTGGAATTCCACCGGGTCCAGAAATATCTCGATATTTAATATCTCCCGGTTGTGTTATAGCTTCTGCCGCTTTTGGAATAGCGAACTTAGGATTAATATACTTTCCATTACTATCGACACCGCCAAAGTCATCAATCTGTGCCAAACCATCGGTCAAATAACCATAATAAGCGTCGATAGGATCTCCTTCTCTACGAATGTTATTGGTTAATCGAGGTTCACTCGTTCCTAAATCGACAATTTTATTCTTGGCATCAGAAAGATTGAATAGCAAATTATATTTCACTTCTCCAATCTGGTCTCGCCAACCGATTTCAAGCTCCCAACCTTTATTTTCGATTTTACCCATGTTTTCATAAGGCAAATTAGCCGTTCCGGTGATTCCTACGACCGTAGGATAAACAGGTTTCACCAATGCATCGATATTATCTTTCTTAAACCAATCGAAAGAAGCGGTCAACCTATTATTAAAGAAAGTCAAATCTACACCGACATTCAACATTCTTATCGTTTCCCACTTGATATTGGCATTTCCCAATTTACTTTGTTGAAAACCGATATTCTGTTTTCCTCCGATCGGATAACTTTCTCCCGAATCAATAGGAGTCAAATATGGATAATAATCGCTACCCACATTCTGGTTTCCTAATTCACCCCAAGAAGCCCTCAGTTTACCGGAACTCAACACAGGTTCTGCAAACTGCATAAATTCTTCTCTGGAAAAATTCCAACCAGCCGAGAAAGATGGAAAATATCCCCAACGATTATCCCTAGCGAAGCGAGAAGTACCATCGATACGCATATTCGCTTCTACCAAATACTTTCCATCAAACGCATAATTCACACGGCCGAAATAAGAGCGTAAAGCCCAAGAACTCTTCGTACCGCTATTCGTAATATCCTCGGTCCCTGCATCGATCACATAAATGCCATCAAATGGTATTTTCTTACGACTCGCGCTTAAACTACTGAAATTATACCACTCTTGCGAATATCCCAACAAAGCCCCGATCTCATGTTTATTGATCTGCTTCTGAAAATTCAATGTTAACTGTAAGGTTTGAGTCAAAGCATCTTGATGTGCTTGGCTCACCGAATTTCTCATATTTTTATTAGCAGGATCGGGAGTCCCGTCTGAAAAATATTCCGGTAACGTAGGAGTAAACTTATCGGTTTCTCTGAAATAATAGTTCGCAGCATATTGCCCTCCTAAATTCAAACCGTCGATTATTCGCAAATCCGCACTCACGATAGTATTCAATGTACGAGATTTTCTCTTTTCCTCTCCACCTTCTTTGGCTACATAAACAGGATTATTTATACTCCCGCTGGACCAATATTCGGTGTCTTCCCATAATCCCATCTCATTTTGTTGTTGCCATTTCACCGGTAACAGCGGAGACATACGTTGGGCTAAACGAAATACACCTCCAGTACCCGAAAATCCGGACGCATTACGGTAATAATCGACAAAACTGACATTCCCGTTTATTTTCAATCGATCGAAAACCTCTGTATTCACATTGATTCTCGCATTGTGCCGTTTTGTTTTAAATGCATCACCCACGACCAATCCATCTTGATCTAAATAACCGTAAGACATAAAATAGCTGCTTTTCTCGCTTCCACCTCTTACACTTACCGAGTGACTCGTTTGCAACGCATGTTTCTTAAAAATTTCATTCACCCAATCTGTGTTCGAATATTCATTGGGATACATTCCCGAATCATATTTTTCAAAAGCATCCACATCATAAGGTCTGGAAAAACCGGCGGCAGACATTGCCTCGTTAGACAACTCCATATACTGCCGGCCTGTTACCAATTCCGGCAAAGCGGTAGGTGTTTGCATACCCACATATCCCGAATAGGTCAATGTAGCCTTCTCCTTTCGTTTGCCCTGCTTGGTTGTAATCAAAATAACCCCGTTAGCCGCACGAGCTCCGTAAATAGCGGCAGATGCAGCATCCTTCAAAACCGACACACTCTCTACATCGTTGGGATTCAATAAATTCAAATCTCCACCCGAAACTCCGTCAATCAATATAAGAGGTGCGGTACTACTATTTATGGTACTGACACCACGAATCGTTATCGAAGGCACGGCTCCGGGCTGCCCCGATGAAGACGTAATGCTCACACCCGGCAATAAGCCTTGTAACCCCGCACTGACATTAGCGACGGGACGGTTTTCCAATTCATCTCCTTTTACCATAGATACGGCCCCGGTTACGTTCACCTTCTTCTGTACGCCATAACCGACGACCACCACATCGTCCAAAGAAACAGAACTCTCCATGAGAGAAACATCTAACACCCCGGCCTGCAATACCTCTTTTTTCGTTTCCTTATATCCGACATAAGAAAATTTCAAAGTACTACCCACGGGTGCGTTTAACGAATATTTACCGTCCAAATCGGTACTGGTTCCTTTCGATGATCCCTCTACGGCAACAGACGCTCCGATAATAGGCTCGCCGGTCACTTGATCTACGACAGTACCTTTGACCGATACGATTTGTTGCTCTTTCGATGTAGCTCCCGAACTGTCTTGTTCCTTTTGATTGTATAAAAGAACACTATTATCCAAGAAACGGAATCCGACATCTGTACCCTTAAATAGTTGGGTCAGCGCCGTCTGCAAACTCACATTTTCGACCTTCAAGGAAACGGTCTTGTTCGGGTCTACAAATTCCTTACTATATGCCACATTTACAACAGCTTGCTCCTTTATCTGTTCCATCGCTTGTTTCAATGTAACATTCTGAATGTTTAACGAGATTTTCTGTTGCTGAGCATAAGCAACCCACGGAAAAGCAAGACAAAGCCCTCCTACCACACACCACTTTCTGATGTATGGAAAAACGTATTTTTCCAGCATAAATTTTGAGTGTTTGTTAAGTTATTAGACTAATTATTTTTCTTTCACAGCATATACATTCTCCGATATTTCATTAAACTTAATTGGGGTAATGGCAGACATCATTTCAAAAATACCTGACAAATTGTTTAGCTTGCAGGTGAAATTATATGTGAACGCAGCTATCTTTTCACTGCGGATATCAAAAGAAACATCAAATTGCCGAGACAATGTAGTCAAGACCTCTTCCAAAGGAGCATTTCTGAATATTAATTTATTTTCCTTCCAAACAGAAGCATCTTTATAATACTCGTTCTTCATGACTTTACAAAGCCTACTTCCTTTTTCATAAATTGCAGTCTGGCCGGGAGCCATCTGATACGTTCCCGATTTTTCTGCATACGGATAACTTATCACTATACCCCCTTCGTCCAACGTGGTCGTAACCACCGAATCCGTAGGATATCCCGATACGTTAAAACTCGTTCCCGTTACACGGATATTCATTTCGTCTGCCTGTACCATGAACGGTTTAGATATATCCTTCTTTACTTCAAAATAAGCCTCGCCTACTAACGATACTTCTCTTTTATCCTTCGCAAATTGCTCTGGATAAACCAACTTCGAGTCTGCATTCAACCACACTCGCGTTCCATCTTCGAGCAATACGACCAATCGTTCTCCCTTCAAAGAACAAACCTCTTTATAGACAGGCTTCGATAAATCGATATTCTGATAAGCCAAATATCCGACATTCAACAATACCAATGCAATGGCACAAGCCCATTTACAAACCGTCCAGACATTTCGTCTTTCGCTTCGACCTATTCTCTGCGCCAAACTTTCATATACGCCGAATTTATCGAAATCCGGCACATCGCATCCTCCCATTGGCAAAGATTCGGCATTTAACAGCCGGTTTATATCTTTGTCGATATGCCCGGATACATATTTCAATATCTCAGAATCGGTCTGATGTCGTTTTCTAAAATGCATGTTTCATTGGCTTTCATTATATAATACTATATAAATTTCAAAAAGTATTATATACAGATCTTACATTAACTTATTTTAAGCATTACATCAAAAGGGAAATAGCACACTTACGAACAATCTCCTTTATCTGTTTCAGAGACTGGCTATACTGGAATTTTATTGTATTGACAGAAAGATTTAGCTTATCTGCAATTTCTTGGTTAGAATACTTTCCCGAAATTTTCAAAGAAAAAATCTTCCTCCTTTGAGGAGACAACTGTTCGATAGCATGGCGCACCAAGTCCAATTGCTCTTTATCCATATCCTCATCATCTTGGTTGCCCCCGTCTATACGCTCCAATAACTCCAAACAATCGTCCAAAACAAAAATATTATTCTTGGGATCGCGAAGGATAGTAAGTAAATCGTTTTTTAAAACGGTAAATAAAAAATGATTCAATGGGCGACTCTCATCGAGAGAGGTTCGTTTAATCCAAACTTTCATGAAAAGATTCTGCACAGCATCTTCTGCCAGTTCTTTATTACACAAATATTTAAACGCAAGTCTATACACCTGTTCTGAATAAGTGTCATAAAGAATGGTAAAAGCTAACTGGTTACCCTGTTTTAACTGATGGGTTAAAGCGCTATCGTCCATTTCCTATTAATAGAATTCTAAGAGCATTGCAAGATTGAAAAAAATATTGAAATAGCAAAAGAATTTCGATTAAAATAAGTTTGATATAATATTACATCTATATGAAAAATTATTATATAAATCCATTGTCCATATGGCTTTCGATCCAATATTCACGTTATATTTGTAGGACAAATTATACCCAAATGAATTACTTAGAAACAGAGAGATTAATATTACGACCATTTGCAGAACAAGACACAGAATCTCTGTTCATCATTCTTAGCGACGTAGAGGTAAACGCTTTTCTCCCCATGTTTCCATTAAAGGACATCGAAGAAGCAAAAACATATCTTCACGAGAAACATACGGCAATTAATTCGGGGAAAACCCTGTTTTACTACGCTATTTGTTTGAAAGGTAACAATATACCTATCGGATATATCCATGTAAGCGGCGGTGATAGCTACGATCTAGGTTATGGACTAAGAAAAGAATTTTGGCACAAAGGTATATGTTCGGAAGCCTGCCGAGTAGTCATTGAAAAACTAAAACATATCGAAATACCCTATATCACGGCCACACACGACGTAAACAATCCAAGAAGCGGAAGGGTGATGCAAGCCATCGGTATGAAATACCGATATTCCTATAACGAATTGTGGCAACCTAAAAACAAATGGGTTACATTTCGAATGTATCAACTCAACTTAGACGGTCAAGAAAATAGAATTTATAAAAAATACTGGAACAAATATCCTATCCATTTTGTAGAAACAATTCCTAATAATACGCCAATAATCCAATGATTCAAAGTGCAATGGGAGAAATTACAGCAAAGTCTGCTCAATTCCATACAGATAGAGAAGAAAAATAGGGTATTCAGAATGTAATCTGATAGTATTTGACTGGATTTCAACTAAACCGCATATCTTTGTGAGTGGATTGAGGGAACTCTCTCCAAGACACTTTAAAAAAGAAGAAACGTTATGTTTATCTTATAGGTGAAAATGTAGGAAGTTTTCAAACCGATGCAAGAGATAGCATAGTGGTTCTTACGCATATAGCGTGGACTGCTATTGTTACATCTGCATCAAAGATTTCCTACGGCCTTCACTTAGACGTGACATAGTTGGCTCACGTTTTTCAATCTGTAAATTTAATAACCCGACAGAGCCAATAGGGAATTGTGCGGATATGAATAAACTTATCAATTCGGTTCTTTTAATTACGTGCCTGTTTATTGTAGCTTGCAGTGATGATAATATTGAAAATACACCAACACCATTCATTCTCGAAAAAGACTACTATGAAATACGACTAGAACGAAGTTCCACTTCTATTTCAATCACAAATGGCAGCGGAGACATCAGCTTGGACATAGAAAATGAAGACGTATTACAAGCCATTTATTCGAAATACAACGATGATTGGGAGGAAGATAACCTAAAAGGGCATATCAATCTGTATGGTATGCAGAAAGGAGTCACAACCTTGACTATTATTGACAATGTAACAAATGATGTGGAAAAAGTAGAGGTTAAAGTAACGGACTGCTATTTGGCATATACTATATCCGAGAGCAATTATCCGGCACTGGAAGCCAATACAACGCTCTTTTTCGTAAATAACCAAGAAAAAGAGTGCTATATTTTCGCCATAGACAAAATTCACGGACGGTTATCTGAACAACCGATAGCAAAAGGCAGCTATGAGTTTTTTGTCACACCCGACGATGCCCTACCTCAATTTAGTGGCATTCCCGGTTTACATCTAAATATTACAGACAATGACGCCATGACAAAATCTTATGACTTTCAAATCAATGCAAACTCCTCACAAGTATTAAGTGTTATTCAAGCCTATTTGGGCGTAGAGTGGGGCAAACTCTTCGATAGTGTACATACAAAAAGTCCTGCGCCGATAGACATGACTATGAAACTGACTATTCCTAATACAGATTATCAAATTACAGGAATGTTAAGCACTACATCTATACCAGAACATATATTGGATTGATGCATCGCTATGGTTAAGCAGTTAAACTTACATATTCTATAAAGCAAACGAGAGAAAATGAACAGATTGTTCTTTTCGTTTGCTTTGTTTTTATCAATTCTCTTTACAAGCAAAGATAATTGGTCTTAAATACTGCTACGCGTGGGGAAAATATGGGGCCTAATATGGGAAAATTTTAGGCAAAATAAAAAGCTAAATGATGATTGCTCAACACTTAGCTTTTATCTTTGTACCCAGAGCCGGGATCGAACCGGCATGGAGGTTAATCCACTGGTGTTTGAGACCAGCGCGTCTACCGATTCCGCCATCTGGGCTTAAATGCGGTGCAAAGATAAAAACAGATTTTGAATAAGACAAATAATCTCTGTTTTTTTTCAAAAAAAGTTATTCGAGCTATCTTTCTAATAAAAAATAGCTATTTTAGCAGAAGAATTAACATTAAAAAAACGACACGACTATGGAAAATAGATATTGTGTAATCATGGGAGGTGGTATCGGAAGTCGCTTTTGGCCTTTTAGCCGAAACAACAGACCCAAGCAATTCCTCGATTTTTTCGGGATAGGACGTTCGCTCCTCCAAATGAGTTATGACAGATTTATAAAAATAATCCCCAAAGACCATATATTCATCGTCACAAACGAAATATATGTCGATTTGGTAAAAGAACAGTTACCCGATATCGCCGAAGAAAATATTTTGCTGGAACCGACCCGAAGAAATACAGCTCCCTGTATCGCTTGGGCCTCTTATCATATTCAGGCACTCAACCCGAATGCCAATATCGTCGTAGCCCCCTCGGATCATCTCATTCTTAAAGAAGACGAATTTGCTCAATGCGTCAATCGCGGGCTCGATTTCGTATCAAAATATCCGGCATTGCTCACCTTAGGCATAAAGCCCAATCGTCCTGAAACGGGATACGGATATATTCAGATAGGCGAAGATGCCGAAGATAATATAAAGACCGTAAAAACATTTACCGAAAAACCCAATCTCGAATTTGCCAAAATGTTTGTGGAGAGCGGCGAATTTTTCTGGAACTCCGGTATTTTCATTTGGAATGTACAGACAATTATCAAAGCGTTCCAACGGTTTTTACCCGATATTTCGAACCGATTCGAAGAAAACATCAAAGTATTCAACACGCCCGAAGAAAAACATTTTATCGACGAAAATTTCGCAGCCTGCCCCAGTATATCGATAGATTTCGGTATCATGGAAAAAGCCTCGAACGTATTTGTGCTTTGCGCAGAATTCGGGTGGAGCGATTTAGGTTCTTGGAGTGCGCTGTACGACCACTCACCCAAAAATAAAGACGAAAACGTAACCCAAAACTGCAAAGCGTTACTTTACAACACAACGGGCAGTGTCATAGCCGTTAAGGGGGAAAAATTGGTCGTTGTCGAAGGACTTCACGATTACATCATAGCCGAAGCCGATAATGTGCTGCTCATCTGCCCCAAAAGCGAAGAACAGAAAATAAAACAATTCGTGACCGACGCAAAAATGGCTTATGACGATTCGTTCATTTAGCATGCTGGCAAATCATAAAAATAAAGAAGCCCGGATTGTACCGGGCTTCTTTATTTTCGTCAAACGACTTTATTTAGAAGAACTTCGTGGGATTTCCCCAAATATCCGATAGTAAATTGTTGGCCAAACGGCTGGCCCCGATTCTGAAATATTCGTTAGTCAACCATTTCTCACCGAGCACTTCTTTCACCACACAATAATACTTCACAGCATCGGCTGTCGTAGAAATTCCACCGGCAGGCTTAAACCCGATCATCGTCCCGGTCTGCTCATAATATTCCTTAATGGCCTGACACATCACATAAGCGGCTTCGAGAGTCGCAGCCGGCTCGCTCTTACCCGTAGAAGTCTTTATGAAATCGGCTCCCGAGTATATAGACAACAAAGAAGCCTTCTTAATATTAGAAGCCGTTTTTAAGGCTCCTGTTTCGAGGATCACTTTCAAATGAGCATCTCTACAAGTTTGTTTGAGTTCTTCGATTTCTTGGCACATTTCCTCGTAATTTCCGCCTAAAAAATTACCCACATTGATGACGATATCTATTTCATCGGCTCCATCGCCGAGAGCCAAAGCCGTCTCGGCTACTTTCACCTCGGTAAAAGTCTGCGAAGTGGGAAAACCGCCGGACACGGCAGCAATATTCACAGAAGACACATCGAGATTGGCGCGAACCGTACCCGCGAAATTAGGATACACGCAAATCGCGGCCACGCTGGGCATCTCCGGATGCTCTTCTTCGAAATCGTTCACTCGTTTGGTGAACTTAGTAATCGAATCGGTATTATCCTCTGCATGCAACGAAGTCAGATCGATACAGCTGAACAAAAACTTATATACATCGGGAGTACTGTTCGTTGCCAAATTATCCCGCACGATCTTTTCTACGGCCGCTGCCACTTGTGCATCGTCTAAATCGGTTTTATACCGACTCAACATTTCTTCGTATCTATCCATTTTTTGTTAATTTAGGATTGTTGATATGTCTTGTTTTATCTCTATTTGTCTTCTTCTCCATATTCTTTTCAAAAGCAGAGGTCAAATCTACCCCTGTCTGGTTGGCAAGGCACAACAATACCCAGAAAACATCGCACAATTCGTCCGATAAATCGCTGTTCTCCTCCCCCGATTTAAACGACTGATCGCCGTACCGACGGGAAATGATGCGCGCCACCTCTCCCACTTCTTCGGTCAATATAGCCATATTCGTCAATTCGCTGAAATATCTCACACCAACGCTTTTAATCCATTTATCGACCTGTTCCTGCGCTTCTTTTATCGTCATAAGATCACTCCTTGTTTTTCGTATCCATACAAATCGTTACCGGTCCGTCGTTCACGAGCTCTACCTGCATGTCGGCACCGAAGACACCCGTAGCCACCGTTTTGGAAATTTCCTCCGAAAAACGACGGCAAAAAGCCTCGTACATAGGGACAGCGTGCTCATGTCCGGCCGCCCGGATATAAGAGGGCCTGTTTCCCTTCTTGGTCGATGCCATTAACGTGAACTGACTAACAATCATCACTTCTCCGTTCATATCGATTAAAGATCGGTTCATAACCCCGTTCCCATCGTCAAAGATACGCAAATTGGCACATTTCTTCACCAACCATTCGATATCCGACGATTCGTCGCTATCTTCCACTCCCAACAATATCAAAAGACCGGCTTCTATGGAGGAATGTAATTCTCCGCCTATCCGCACCGAAGCCCTCTTCACTCTTTGAACGACTACTCTCATAGGAAATTCATTTCTTATCATGCAAAGATAGAGAAAGGAGTGTACAAGATAAAACGAATACACTCGTTTTTCATTCCGAATCGCATCCTATTTTCGCATTAGACAAAGATAATGTAAATCCAAAACAGAAGCAAACTTACTTGATCATACGTAGTATAACGACTTTCAAAGCCATTCATAAAGGGACAGCAAATTAAAAACTTGAAAGTCAAATAATTATAGTTTAAATCAAATATTTTTTTATGATTTTAGCTTTCGCCGTCCCCACGACTGCCATCAAATCAGATTCCGAAGCCTCCTTAATCCGTTTCACACTCTTGAAATGAGACAGCAACAAATCCCGACTCTTGGGGCCGATACCGGGAATGGAATCTAACGCCGACTTCACCTGCCCTTTACTCCGTTTATTTCGATGAAATGTAATACCGAACCGGTGAGCCTCGTCTCGCATGTGCTGAATAACTCGCAAAGACTCCGAATTCTTGTCTATATAAAGAGGCAAGGAATCTCCGGGAAAATAAATTTCCTCTAAACGCTTGGCAATACCCACGATCGAAACTTTACCCCTCAATCCAAGAGCGTTGATCGACTCCAAAGCCGCACTCAATTGCCCTTTCCCGCCATCGACAATAATCAACTGCGGTAACTCCTCTCCTTCATCGAACAAACGACGATACCGGCGATAAATAATCTCACGCATGGAAGCAAAATCGTCAGGCCCCACGACAGTCTTAATATCGAAATGGCGATAGTCTTTTTTCGATGGTTTCGCCTTCTTGAACACCACACATGAGGCGACCGGATTCGTACCCTGTATATTCGAATTGTCGAAACACTCCATGTGCCACGGCAATTCGGGCAACCTGAAATCCTGTTGTATCCGGGTCAATATCCGCATGACTCTCTGTTCTGGATTCAGCTTCTCGCTTTGTTTCAATCGATCTACCTTATATTGCTTCACATTCTGCTCCGATACCGCGAGTAATTTTTTCTTATCCCCCCTTTGCGGAACGACAAATTCAAGGTCAACAAAATCAGACTCCGGCAAAAACGGTACAAGAGCCTCCTTAGCCCGACTTCCGAATCGGGAACGTAATTCGGCAATACCCAATGACAAAATTTCAGAAGCAGATTCATCGAGCTTTTTCTTATACTCGATAGTAATACTTTGTACGATCGAGCCGCCTCGCACGTGCATATAATTCACAAAAGCTACCCCCTCGTCCTCATCGTAAGAAAAGACATCGATTTCGTGCAAAGCCGGATTCACGATAACCGATTTAGCTTTATACTTCTCGATTAAATCGTATTTTTCCTTAACAACCTGAGCTTCCTCGAAGCGCAACTCAGTAGACAGAGCCGACATCTCTTCCAACAAATGGTTACTCAATTGGTGTATGTCTCCGTTGAGAATCTGACGCACCTGTTCGATATATCCGTTATATTCTTGTTCCGATATTTTGCCTACACAACACCCTTTGCAATTTTTAATGTGATATTGCAGACAAACCCGAAAACGATTTTTTTCGATATTTTCAGGTGTCAATGCATAATTACATGTGCGAATAGGATATAATTCTCGAATTAACCCCAACACGGTTTTCGCCAAGTGTACATTGGCATACGGGCCATAATATTTCGAACCGTCTTTATAAACTTTGCGAGTCAGAAACACCCGGGGAAAATGTTCGTTACGCAAACAAATCCACGGATAAGTCTTGTCGTCTTTCAACAAAACGTTATACCGGGGCTTGTATGCTTTGATAAGGCTGTTTTCAAGATGCAAAGCATCTTCCTCGGTCTTGACGACGATATATTGAAGATCATAAATATTTTTGACGAGAATATTAGTCTTAGGCGAATCATGCACCTTATTGAAATAAGAAGACACACGACGTTTCAGATTCTTCGCCTTACCTACATAAATAATCTTTCCCGTTTTATCGAAATATTGGTATACGCCCGGGGTATCCGGTAAAAGGGCGAGCTTATTCTTAATATTTTCGTTTTTATCGATCAATCCGTATCAATATTTTATCAGAGACTCGATTTCTACATCGTTCGGAAATAAATCTCTTCCTTTCAAAAACTCCAATTCAACGAGAAAATTGACATAGACTTTCTTCGGGTTGAATCGTTTTACCAAATTATAAGCGGCCAACATAGTCCCACCTGTCGCCAACAAATCATCGTGCAATAAAACAACATCGTTTTCACAAAGGGCATCCTTGTGAATCTCTATGACATCTACGCCATACTCTTTGGTATAACTTTCCTGCCAAGTTTCAGCAGGAAGTTTTCCCGGTTTGCGCATAGGCACGAATCCGGCTCCGATACGCGTCGCTAATATAGGTCCCATAATAAAACCGCGAGACTCTATACCCACTACTTTCGTAATACCCTTTTCGGCATATATGGCAGTAAGCATATCCGACAATTCCCTCAAACAATCCGCATCTTTGAAAACTGTTGTCAAATCTCTAAAAACAATTCCCTTTTGAGGAAAGTCAACAACATCGCGAATCTTACTTTTAATAATCTCTACACCCATTTTATTTTTATTGTTTTATTCGTTCTATCCCTTTATTTAAAGGCTTTCTAGCGATTTGTTTCACGTGAAACATTAACGTCCCACCAACAGCAGCAATATGTTTATATCGCTCGGCGAAATACCCGGTATGCGCGAAGCCTGCGCTATGGTCTCGGGATCTATTCTTTCCAATTTCTGACGAGCTTCGGTCGATAATGCATGTATCTGGCTATAATCGAATTTCCCTCGTATGCGAATATGTTCCAAACGAGAAATTTTATCGGCAATCATTTTCTCCCTATCGATATAACCTTGATACTTCATCTTAATCTCGGCAGCCTCTACAATTTCTTCTCTGCGATTCTTTATAACAGAAATTTCTTGTTTCAACGCAGGAACCAATGTCGAAAGTTTGGCCATATCCAACTGGGGACGTAATATCAAATCGATCAATCGCACCCCCTGTTTCAAGGGAGCTGTTCCCAGAGCTTCCAAACCTTCGTTTATATAGGCCGGTTTTATAGAATAGTTTTGCGCAAACCGAATCAACCGGTCCACGCTATCCCGTTTCGCTGTCAACAAATCATATCGCTCCCGTTTCGCCAACCCTAACCGATAAGCTCGCTCGGTAAGGCGCATATCGGCATCGTCCTGACGCAACAAAATACGATATTCGGCTCTCGAAGTGAACATACGATAAGGTTCATCGACACCTTTTGTCACCAAATCGTCGATCAAAACCCCTATATAGGCTTCGTCCCGCCCCAATGTAAACGGAGCACCTCCGTGACAATTGATATGAGCGTTTATTCCGGCGATAAGCCCCTGTCCTCCGGCCTCTTCATACCCCGTCGTGCCATTGATTTGTCCCGCAAAGAAAAGATTGGAAATCTGTTTAGTTTCCAAATTATGATTTAATTGTGTAGGGTCGAAATAATCATATTCGATCGCATAACCGGGACGATATATACGCACATCTCGCAATGCCGGAATTTCTTGCAAAGCCTTTACCTGAATATCCAAAGGCAACGACGAAGAAAAACCGTTCAAATAATATTCCTGCGTAGTCTCCCCTTCTGGTTCGAGAAACAACTGGTGTTCCGTTTTATCGGGAAATGTCACTATTTTTGTCTCTATACTGGGACAATAGCGAGGTCCGATACTTTGTATCTGACCGTTATACAAAGGCGAATCGGGCAGACCTGCACGCAATATATCGTGTACTTGTTCATTCGTATAAATAGTCCAACAGCTACGTTGTTTCAACGGACGAGGCTGGAAATCGAGGAAAGAAAACTTGTGAAAATCGTCCTCTCCCCTCTGCTCGGTCGCCTCCTCGAAATGAATACTCCGGCCATCGATTCGAACCGGTGTTCCCGTTTTCATGCGTCCGGCGGTAAAACCCAGCTCCACGAGCTGTTCGGTAATACCGTGTGATGCCGGCTCCGAGATACGCCCCCCTTGCAGTCGGGTACGACCGATATGCATCAAACCGTTCATAAAAGTACCGGTCGTCAACACCACGCATTTCGCCGTAAACGTCACGTTCATATCCGTCACCACGCCCGTCACGCGACCTTCTTTCACAAGAATCTGATTAACAGAGTCTTGCCACATATATAGATTCTCTGTATTTTCCAAAATAGAACGCCATGTAGCAATAAACTTGGTTCGGTCGCTCTGCGAACGAGGACTCCACATGGCCGGACCTTTCGAGCGGTTCAGCATTCTGAATTGTATCGCCGTCTCATCGGTCACAATCCCCATGAATCCGCCCAACGCATCAATCTCACGAACAATCTGCCCTTTGGCGATACCACCGACCGCAGGATTACAGCTCATCTGAGCTATCTTATTCATATCCATAGTAATAAGCAGGGTTTTCGAACCAAGATTGGCCGAAGCACACGCCGCTTCACACCCGGCATGCCCTGCACCCACCACTATCACATCGTAATTAAAATCCATCGTATCTTATTTCTCCATGACTTTTATCGGGAAAGAACCCTCCCCCGCTACATAGAAATCAGAAATATATTCAATCACCTCAGCTTCAAAGCCTCGTTCTCATGACGAGTCATCATCTCACGCTCACCCGGGCCTTTATCGTTGATACCGCACAAATGCAAAACACCGTGTATGATAATCCGATGAAGCTCTTCGTCATAATCGGTTCCGAACTGTTCCGCATTGGAACGGACAGTATCCACGCTGATAAATATATCACCGCTTATTTTATCGCCCTCGGTATAGTCAAACGTAATCACATCGGTATAATAGTCATGCTGCAAATAAGCCTTATTCACTTCGAGAATCTTCTCATCGGAACAAAAGATATAGGCTATATCGCCGCATTTCTTCCCATACTCCGAAGCGACACGACGTATCCAATCGGTCGTTTCTCTCTTTTTTATCGCCGGCATCTTGACGTCTTCGGCAAAATAACTCACAGCCATGACTTTATCTCTTTTATCTTATAAAACACTCGCAACGCACAGCTACGGAGGCCGAATCCTCGGTTATACGAGGTACGAACCCATTTCCGCATACACTGCAAAGATAGTGCAATTCTGCGAATAAGAATTACTTGAAGAAGAAATAAGAAACCGTAATAGCCGAAATAGCCCCTATCACATCGGCCAGCAAAGCGTAGCCGACCGCATAGCGGGTCTTACGCACCCCTACGCTACCGAAATAGACCGCCAAGATATAAAATGTCGTGTCGGTCGATCCTTGCACGGTACAAGCGACCCTACCCACAAAGGAGTCTACACCATAAGCCGACATCGCATCGACCATCATACCTCGCGAACCGCTACCGCTCAATGACTTCATCAAAGCCGTAGGCAATGCCCCCACAAATTCGGTATCTATTCCCAACCAACCGAAAACCGTAGCAAAACCCTCGACGATATAATCCATCGCTCCCGATGCCCGAAATATCCCGATAGCCACGAGAATAGCCACTAAATAGGGTATGATCATAACCGCCGTCTTAAAACCCTCTTTCGCGCCCTCTATAAAAGCATCATAAACATTGATTCGCTTGACAAACCCCGCCACGATAAAAATTACGATAATCGTAAACAGAATACTGTTGGCTGCAAAAGCCGAATAAGACGAAATCTTCTCTTCCGGCAAAGAGGAGAAATAATAAAACATCCCGCCCACAAAAGCGGTAAGCCCCAATCCCCATAGCAGAATTACCCGGTCGAATATATTGATTCGCTGTTTGATACACAATGCCAAAAGACCCACGAACGTCGCCATGAACGTGGCGATTAAAATGGGCAAGAAAACGTCCGAAGGATTGGCTGCCCCCATCTGTGCCCGATAAGTCATCACCCCGATAGGAATCAAGGTCAACCCCGAAGCGTTCAAAACCAAGAACATCAGCATGGCATCGGTCGCCGTGTCCTTCTTGGGATTCAACTCTTGCAACTCTCTCATTGCCTTCAATCCCAATGGAGTAGCAGCATTGTCCAACCCCAACATATTGGCAGAAACATTCATGAACATCGACCCCAAAGCCGGATGCCCTTTGGGAACTCCCGGGAAAAGTCGGGAAAACAACGGACTGATCCAACGCGACAAAACAGCGACTACCCCACCCCGCTCCCCTATTTTCATAAGTCCGAGCCACAACGTAAGAACACCTGTCAAACCCAAAGAAATATTGAACGCACTCCGAGCCGAGGAAAACGAAGCATTCATAATATCGGTCCAGATTCCCGTGTTTCCATATACGAAAGTCTGTACCACCGCCACCACAAAGGCAATAACGAAAAATGCGATCCAAATGTAATTGAGAACCATGCCGAGACTGTTTTCAAATTATCTTTCTAAAAAACGAACATAGCACAAACCCTGAGTAAAAACAAATTTACTTGACGATGACAACACGTAATCTATGTTTCGTAGCTTCACTACAAAAATAGTCATTTTAAGCAAATCCACTCTTTTTCTTTCCCCAAAAAAGGATTTACACCCAACCCAAAGAACCGACAATTCTATTTCTTCTTGATTCCCGCATTCCAATTTTTATCATATACAACTATATATCAATCATTTATTCAAATTTTATCTTCCTGAGAATCGAATATTTTCCATCACCTTGCCGCCTATCCGCAAATTTTTCAACAGAGTCCTTTAAAATTAACATCTAAAAACATTGTCAAAAACAACTATTATCATAAAACCGAAAGAGAAAATTTCAGCCAATAATTTACACATTATTTTTAACTTTATTTCAACAAATTAAAATCCACACCCGCAACCTTATATTAAAAATTAAATTTGAACAAAAGAAAAATTTGATTCCGCTACATGCAATTTTTATCTTTGTAAAAAATCAAGCATCTTCAATCATGCACACAGCACAAGACATAGAGCAAGCGATTCGGGCGGCAGCCAACCCCGACAAAGCAAAAACTCTCTCTGGATTCTTTAAAACCGGAAAAGGAGAATACGGCGAGCAAGACATATTCATAGGCATCCCCGTTCCCATGACGCGCAGTATCGTCAAACAATACTTAGATACCCCGCTCGACCAACTCGAAATCCTGTTACACAACCCGGTTCACGAGTTGCGCATGGCCGCCTTGTTATGTATGGTCGAACAATTCAAAAAAGCCGATGCCAACCGTCGAGAAGCGATATACCACACCTATTTATCCAATACCGCATATATCAACAACTGGGATTTGGTCGATTTATCCGCAGCACAAATCGTCGGAGGCTATCTCGAAGAACAAGACCACACCCCACTCTATCGGCTGGCCCAAAGCAGCCTCATCTGGGAACAGCGCATTTCGATTGTCTCCACTTGGCAATGGATCCGCAAAGGCCGCTTCGACGATACGCTCGCTATTGCCGATATTCTCTTGTACAACAAACATGACCTAATCCGCAAAGCCGTAGGCTGGATGCTGCGAGAGGTCGGGAAAAAAGATAAAATCCGGCTCTGTACTTTCCTCGACACCCGTTATCGCGATATGCCTCGAACCATGCTTCGCTACGCCATTGAAAAATTCTCGCCCGAAGAACGACGACATTATATGCAAAAATAACATAAACAACGCACGGCCATATACAGGCCTTGAATGAGATTCCAAAAATCTATCGACTACAATCCCGCCACCCCCAATGAAGGAATTTAAAATACATCTGTCCTTTATCTGCCTCGACGACAACGTTACCTCATAACTCGGTTCAGCCTATAATTAGTGAGAATATCGACTCAATAGAAATCAAAGGGAATCGTCTTTCAAATTCTCTCTTGTGTTCGCGGGTAGAGATAAAAGAATATTCGAAGCAGCATCTTAGTCCTCTCCTCTTGCCGTGGTGGCTCGTGATATTACGAAGGAATCGCACGTAAATCGAAGCAGGAGCGAAGACGAAAATACATCTCAGCTTCTCTCCCTACCGTGCCCCATAGTATTGCGGGGCACTATATTAGCCATATAGAGGAGACTCCAAAGAAACTATCGTTTCTTTGGAGAGGGGTTGAAAAAGATCATTTGATTGTAGAGTTCAACCCCCTCGCCCTGTGGGCACTCCTCCTATATTCCTTACAGGAACACCCCGTAATGCTACGGGGCACGGCAAAGGGAAGAGGGAGATACACTACCCTATTCCTGTTATCGAAAGCATTCACACTTCTCCCTTGTGTTTTGAGCAAAATATAGGGGAGAAGGAGTAATACACTCTGTATAGAAATTTAAACAAGAATCAAACTCTCCCCAAAAGTTCGGTACGCGGTTATCTACAAAAATTCCATAGCTAAAATACATGTCTACCCCTCGGATTCTCTACTGAACTCATAACTCAGGTACACCGGCTTACCCTCTACTCTTTTCACAAAAAAAACGGGAACTTCGCGAAGCTCCCGTTTTTAAACACATGATGAATTCTATTATTTAATAACCAAGCGATGGTTGTGTTCGTTGCCGTTTAGAGTGATACGAATCAGATAGATTCCGGGATTCAAACCTTCCACAGAAACAGATTGTGCAGGCATAGCGACCTCTTTTACCAAGCTGCCTTGCAAATCATAAATAGCGATATTCGAAACACCTTCCGTCAAGTTGATATTGCCTTGCGCAGGATTAGGCCAAAACAATTTCTCAACAGCTACACGCTCTATCGACGTGGCTTTCTCCACTTCATAGGAGCCGATGGCCGGATTAGTCGCCGAACGAGATTTGCCGCGTTGGTCCACTGTGGGAACACCTTCTACCACAATACCGGCTCCGGCTGCGATACCGTCGGCTGCAATAGCGATATTTTTGGTCGTACCCTCATTGAAAGCCGGAATAGGTTCATCTTCCGCAAACAGTTTCTGATCGGTATAAACTACATTATCCACAAATTCGTCGGTAGTTACAGGTGTACCTTCGGCTATCGTACCGTAAATATTATGGCTACCTACAAGCGTACAATTGTTATGCGTATACACATCAGCAATACCGCTTACACCACCGACAACAATATTATTATACAAGTTGAAACCACCATTCGATGCAGAGTGGATACCTGTGCCATACGATTCATTCTTCAACTCGTTCCCCACAAATGTACTGTTGTAGACATTAATGGTAGCGGCTTGACAAGCCAACGCTCCACCACCACCGGTACCACCTACATTTTTGTAGAAAGTACAATTCGTGAAAACTCCATCGGGCACTTTCGCAAGAATAGCACCACCATGAGCCGTACAAGTATTTTCCCCGAAATAGGTATTCGACACCTTACAGCTGTTAATATCTGCCGCCTTCATTGATGCATACCAAGCTCCACCAGAGCCACCACTACCTTCTACTGCATTACCTTCAAAAGAGCAATTCTCAACAGTAACATCACCCATCCAAGTAAGCAATGCCCCACCGCCACCTTTTGCTGCCGTAGACTTATTTTGGGTAAAGGTAGAATTTTTAATAGTCAGAACTCCATTTGTCGCAATATCATCTTTTTGACCTATTGCACCCCCATAACGAGTCGTTGAATTTTGAGTAAACGTACAATTCACTATTTCCGCCGAAGCTCCTGCTTTTTGCAAGAATATGGCACCTCCGTCACTCTTAGCACCGGTAACCGTATTACCCGTGAAAACACAATCGGTAAAATAGTTAGTGCTACCCGAACAAGCAACGGCGCCACCGTGAGTCGTATTGGTATTATTCTCAAACGTACAACCCGTAAAACGACCCGTCACACCGCTGTTGGTATATAACGCACCACCGGCACTCGTACCCGAAAGGCCTTTAAAAATACAGTTCGTAAGCGTAATATCGCCGCATGCCATAATACCGGCAGCATAACCGTTTTTCGCCTTTTCGAAAATCAGGTTCTCGCCGGTGAGCGTACCGTTCTTACCGACCAAAATAGTAGCCGACCAAGTAGCCATAGTCGTTTCCGTATCGACCAAAGCCGTACCGTCACCACCGTAGAGCGTACAGTTTTTCAACGTAAGCGATATTAATTCCGCCCCATCTTCGGGTTCGTAAAGCCCGATTTTAAAAATACGATAATTAGAAACTCCCGGCTCGGCCACGGAAATCGTTTTTCCTTTACCGTCGATAGTCAGGTTTTTGTCTATCAAAATCGTTTCGGGAATCGTAACGGTGGTCTCATCACCGATAGACAGCTCGATGACCGACCCGCCCGGTGCATTAGCCACGACATAAGGGAGAGTTCCTTCTTCGTCTGCACCTCCCGATGTTTTGGTCACTAATAAATTTTCGGCAAAAGCCGTACCCGAAAACAAAAATAGAGCACAGCTCACTAAAAGTAATTTGTTTTTCATAATAACACTTTTTAGAATTGACAAGAAATGAAATAATTATTTTTGTGCAAGTATAATATTTTTTTATTTATATACAAAGTATTTCGTTTACTTTCTTTCTAAATTCTATAATTTTCTATTTGAATCAAAAATGAAACATAAAAGAAAAAGAAATGAAACACAAACACACAAAAAAAGGAGTGGCAATCGCCACTCCTTTAACCCTTACGATAGGAAATCTATTATTTCTTCATAACTTCTGCCACCTTTTCCTTCATTGCCTCTTCGCGCAAATCGCGAGCGACAATCGTACCGTCGGGAGCAAACAAAATGATGTGAGGGATTCCTTGAATACCGTATAATTCGGTAGGAATCTGCTGTGCATTAATAATCTGAGGCCAAACGATTCCCAGTTCCTTTATAGCTTTTTGAGTATCTTCTACTTTATCCCAAACGGCTACGCCCAAGACATCGAGTCCTTTACTATGATATTTATCGTACAACTCCTTGATATTAGGAATTTCGGCTCGACAAGGACCACACCAAGATGCCCAGAAGTCTACCAAAACATATTTTCCTTTTCCTACATAATCAGAAAGCGAAACCTTGCTGCCGTCCGGTTGCTCGATCGTGAAATCGGTAAACATAGCGCCTTCGGCCGTCTTTTTCAATATCTCCTGTTGCTGAATCATCATTTTTATAAGCGGATTGGCCTTCAAAGTTTCGCCGGCGAGATTGAGCACGGAATCGAATTGAGCCGGTTCCAAATTCCAGTTGGCAATAGCCCATGCACCTACGGCATTATCTTTATTTCTATCGAAATTCTCGGACATTACTCGGTTAAATTCGGGCATAATAGTATTCGTTTGGAAGTCTTGCCAAGCCTCGCGAAGCTCTTCTTCTGACAATCCTTTCTGCATAATTTCCTGTTGTTTGGCGATAATCGTATTCTGCAAAGAATCCATATCGGACATAAACAAAGCGAAACTATCGTTCAGAGGAGTACCCAAACGTTTATCGGTCTCTCCCATTTCAACAGCGATATCGCCGTTTTCAAGAACCAACTCCATACGATACGGACGTGATTGTATCTGGCAAATCAATGCGGTATCCGCTTTACCGGTAAATGTAAACTTACCATTGGCAATCACCGCGCTATCCAATACATTACGGGATGCCATATCGGTCAAATAAACTTTATTTCCGTTCAACGTTGTATCGGAAACCGTTCCGTTAATCGTGTAAGAAGACGGATGCGTACCACAAGACACAACCGTTGCAGCCGTAACGGCCAATAAGAAAAAATTACTGTTCTTCATATTTATTTTTATTGATAATTGTAAAAAAACGACGCAAAACGAAAACAACGGCGAGTTTGTCCGATCAAGCCGAGTGTAGCCTATTTTCGCGCTTATTGCAAAGATAGATATATTTTAAGAAAAAACACACGATTTACTTTCTTTAAGCATTCGGGAACTTCCCCGGCAACAGACTATACATTAAAGAAATATTTCCTTATTAGCTTGTTTATTCCGCATACTTCATTTAATTTTGCATGGTGTAAATTTGCATAAATTTCATTTACAACAAATAATAACTTAAATTCAAATCCTATGTGGTTAAGTAACTCGTCCATAGGACGAAAAGTAGTCATGAGTATTACCGGACTCTTTCTCGTCCTATTTCTAACGTTTCACATGTGTATGAACTTAGTGGCGTTAATCAGCCCTGCCGGCTACAATGCCGTTTGCCAATTTTTGGGAGCCAACTGGTATGCTTTGGCAGGAACTGTCATTCTCGCTGCCGGAGCCGTTCTTCACATTGTCTACGCATTTTGGTTGACCTTGCAAAACCGGAAGGCGCGCGGTAACGACCGTTATTTGGTGAACACTCGCCCGCAAACCGTAGAATGGGCATCTCAAAACATGCTCGTTTTGGGTATCATCGTTTTGTTGGGATTGGTTTTGCACCTCTTCAACTTTTGGTACAAAATGCAGCTCAACGAAATCGTCGGTCATTTGCCCGAAGTAAATCCTCACGACGGAATCGCCTTGATCCGCGAAACATTCGGTTGCCCGATCTATGTAGTTATTTATCTCATTTGGTTCGTTGCTTTGTGGTTCCATCTCACTCATGGATTTTGGAGTGCCATGCAAACCATCGGTATCAACAACCACGTATGGTTCAATCGTTGGAAATGTATCTCCAACATTTTCGCAACAATCATCTGCTTGGGCTTTGCCGCCGTTGCCATCTCTTTCTATGTGATGAGCCTGACCGGTTGCGGAACTTGCACCCTTTAATAAACCAAACTATTTATTCACAGAAAAACAATTGTTATGTCTACCATAGATTCTAAAATACCCGAAGGCCCATTGGCCGAAAAGTGGACCAATTATAAAGCTCACCAAAAATTGGTGAACCCGGCCAACAAACGCCGTCTTGACATTATCGTCGTAGGTACGGGGCTTGCCGGTGGCTCTGCTGCCGCCACTCTCGGCGAGTTGGGTTTCAATGTATTGAACTTCTGCATTCAAGATTCACCTCGTCGCGCCCACTCTATCGCCGCTCAGGGAGGTATCAATGCCGCCAAAAACTATCAAAACGACGGAGACTCGGTATATCGTTTATTCTACGACACCATCAAAGGTGGCGACTATCGTGCCCGCGAAGCCAACGTTTACCGTCTGGCCGAAGTATCGAACAACATCATAGACCAATGCGTGGCACAAGGCGTTCCCTTTGCCCGCGAATATGGGGGTCAATTGGCTAACCGTTCTTTCGGTGGTGCTCAGGTATCTCGTACATTCTATGCCAAAGGCCAGACCGGACAACAGCTGTTGTTAGGTGCATATGCATCGCTCAACCGTCAGGTGAAAAAAGGTACGGTAAAACAATTTACACGTTACGAGATGCTCGACCTCGTGATTATCGACGGTCGTGCGCGCGGTATCATCGCCCGTAATCTGGTTACCGGAGAGATTGAAAGATTCGCGGCACACGCTGTCGTTATCGCTACCGGCGGATACGGAAACGTTTATTTCCTTTCGACCAACGCTATGGCATCGAATGGCTCGGTAGCCGTTCAATGTTATCATAAAGGCGCTTATTTCGCCAACCCGGCTTACGCTCAGATTCACCCCACTTGTATTCCTGCACACGGCGAGTTCCAATCGAAACTGACTTTGATGTCGGAGTCGCTGCGTAACGACGGCCGTATCTGGGTTCCGAAGAAAAAAGAAGATGCCGAAGCTATCCGTGCCGGCAAATTGAAACCGACCGATATCAAAGAAGAAGATCGCGACTACTACTTGGAACGTCGTTATCCGGCCTTCGGTAACCTTGTTCCTCGCGACGTAGCTTCTCGCGCAGCCAAAGAACGTTGCGATGCCGGTTATGGCGTAGGAGCTACGGGTTATGCCGTTTACCTCGATTTCAAGGAAAGTATCGAACGCTTGGGTAAACAAGCTATACAAGGTCTCGACCACCACGTGATCGAAAGTTTGGGCGGAGAACAAGCCGCTATCCAAATAAAAGGAAAAGAAGCCGTAGCCAGCCGTTACGGAAACCTCTTCCAGATGTATGAAAAAATCGTCGATGATAATCCGTATGAGACTCCTATGATGATTTATCCCGCATCGCACTACACGATGGGTGGTATCTGGGTGGACTACGAATTGATGACTTCCATTCCCGGTCTGTTCGCTATCGGCGAAGCCAACTTCTCGGACCACGGAGCCAACCGTTTGGGTGCTTCGGCTTTGATGCAAGGTCTTGCCGACGGTTATTTCGTACTTCCCTATACGATTCAAAACTATTTGTCCGACCAAATCCAAGTTCCCCGTTTCTCGACCGATCTGCCCGAATTTGTAGAAGCCGAAAAAGCGGTAAAAGCTCGTATCGCCCGTTTGATGAATATCAAGGGGAAACGTTCGGTAGACTCCATACACAAAGAGTTGGGACGTATCATGGTAGACTATGTGGGCATGGGACGTAACAAAGCCGGATTGGAAACTGCCCTCGAAAAAATCGAAGAGGTGAAGAAAGAATTCTACACCAACGTGCGTATTCCCGGCGAAGCCAATACACTGAACGTAGAGCTCGAAAAGGCTTTGCGCGTGGAAGACTTCCTCGAAATAGGCAAATTGATGGCCCTCGATGCTCTCAACCGCGAAGAATCTTGCGGCGGACACTTCCGTGAAGAATATCAAACAGAAGAAGGAGAAGCAAAACGTGACGATGAACACTTTATGTATGTAAGCTGCTGGAAATATCAAGGCGAAGACAAAAAGCCCGAATTATTGAAAGAAGAACTGAAATACGAAGCTATCAAAGTTCAACAACGTAACTACAAGAAATAATTTGTTTAATCGCCGTTTTAATTCCGGTATAACACGATAAAGTTATGGAAAAAACAATAAATATAACACTCAAAGTTTGGCGCCAGAAAGGTCCCAAAGAAAAAGGTAGATTTGAGGAATATAAACTTAATGGTGTATCTACCGACAGCTCTTTCCTCGAAATGCTCGACTTGCTCAACGAGCAACTGATTAACGAAGGCAAAGAGCCTGTAGTATTCGACCACGATTGCCGCGAAGGTATTTGCGGTATGTGTTCGCTCTATATCAACGGACACCCCCACGGGCCCGACACCAGCGTTACCACTTGCCAATTGCACATGCGTAAATTCAACGACGGAGACGTAATCACCGTAGAACCGTGGCGTTCGGCCGGGTTCCCCGTTATTCGCGACTTGATGGTAGACCGTCGTGCATTCGACAAAATACAGCAAGCCGGAGGATATATCTCGGTAAACACGGGCGGTGCACAAGATGCCAACGCAATTCCTATCTCTAAAATCGATGCCGACGAGGCTATGGACTCGGCTACTTGTATCGGTTGCGGAGCTTGCGTAGCAGCTTGTAAAAACGGTTCGGCCATGTTGTTCGTTTCGGCTAAGGTAAGCCAATTCGCTCTGCTGCCGCAAGGCCGCGTAGAGGCTGCCGAACGCGCTCGTGCTATGGTTGCCAAGATGGACGAATTGGGATTCGGTAACTGTACCAACACCGGTGCTTGTGCCGCCGAATGTCCTAAAAACATTTCGTTGACGAATATCGCCCGTTTGAACCGCGAGTTCATTTGCGCTAAACTGAAAGACTAAAAATACTAAGTTCATATCTTGAAAACTATCCCGGGTTTCCGGGATAGTTTTTTTATGCCCCTACCCGGAAGCTGCGGCATGTCGTCATCAAGATGACTGAAAGATTGTATTTCCCAAATAGCGAATTATTTCTATCTTTGTCACTACGAAGATAAGATGCGGTTCGGCGTAGCCAAACCGGAAACAGGTTTTCCGTTTGTCTCTGCTCTCACCTTTTCGTATCTTTGGGAGCTATTCTATTTTCTATCGGTCATGAAATGGGGTTTTATATACACTATATTATTATTATCGATATTACTCGGCTCATGTAACCATCGTGACACCGAAAAAGCTGAAATCCTCTATCAAAACGGTGTGGAGATGGAAAAGCGTTACATGCCCGACTCAGCCGTCATTTTCTATCATAAAGCATTAAAACGACTCGACGAATCGAACGACAACGAGTTAAAGAGTAAAATATACAATCAACTCGGGGACCTTCTTCTGGAACACAACATTTACGAAACCGCTCGAAGCGCCTACCAACAAGCTCTATATGTTTCGAAAGAATTGGAGGACAAGAGCAATCTTTCCCACGCCTATCGGGGCATAGGGAAATACCATTTTCTCTATAAAGACCGTGACAGCGCCCTTTACTATTTCGAAAAACCGCTCGGATTTTTCCCTGAAATAAAAAATCGGGAAGAACGTTCCTCGGTCTATAATAATCTGACAAGCGCCTATAAATTGAAAAACGATATAAAATCGGCATTGGAATGTAATGCGAAAGCGTTGTCGTTGACCAACGACGAAGTAAAACGATTGCGCAACTATGCCGTACGGGGACAATTATTCGCCATGCAAATGCAATACGATTCGGCTTTGTTTTATCTCGAACAAGCCAGCCACAGCGAAGAAAAATCGGTAAAGGCCTCGGCCTATTTCAAGCTGGCCGATCTACCCGAAAAGTCGGGTATAACAGACTCCATGAAATATCGTTATTTACAGGAGGCTTATCGCCTGTCCGATTCGATCGAAAACATGGCCGTTTCTCACCAGATAGATCGACAAGAGCAAATACGGATAACTTCCGACCTGAAAGAGCAAAGTCATATACGGCTCATTGTATCGATAACCGTTAGCATAATCGTCGTTCTGCTGTTATCGATCGTGGTATTCTTCATTTATCGGAAACATCTGAAACTCCGCAACGAACGAATCTTCGCCCACAAATGGGAAAGACAAGAAGCCCGCGCCCAAGAAAACGAAAACCGGGAATTACAAATTATAGATATTATCAGAAAAGCAGGAGAAACATGTAGCAAACATTTCAAAGAAAGCAATATCTATACCGATTTATACAAAAAGATAAACTCCGATAAAGAATCGTTGAGTTATAACGAGCAGAAATCGTTTCAGACGGCTATATTGAAAGAGTTCGATACCTATTTGCAACAAGTTTCGAGCATAGTACCGCTAACCGACAACGACGCTTTTCTATGTGCATTGTTGCAACTCGGTTTTTCGACGAAAGAGTGTGCAGCTTGTCGGGGTATCAGCAGCGAAACCATACGTTCCCAACGGACACGCATCCGAAAAAAAATTCCTCAAAACTTTCTCTCTCAGGGATTGGGTATCGTCATTTTAGGAGAAGAAAATCTTTCAAAACGTTAAATTGCAACGTTTCAATAAATAACTCGCTGATAATCAAAGTGTATTTATTTTTAAATAGCAACGCTTTCTATGCTGCTATGTACATATATTTTTTTCATTTTTGTAATATTAATCTTCGATCTGAAAGAAATATACAACACAAAACATAAAAACAAAACAAAGCGTATGAAAAAAATTACAAGTTTTCTAATTTCTCTATGTATCGTACTCGGGTTCTCGGAAGTACAAAGCGAAATAAAACTTACTACATCGCTGGAACTCGGTAGTGATTTTACTTTTTACCCCAAGCCGGTAGCATCCGACGGTAAAGTAATCGTCGATTGGGGAGACGGAACCAAAAAAGAATATACCGTAGATGGAATGTGGAACAAAAGCGTGAACGGAACCCAAGTGGGCGACACAATCCGAATATTTTCTCCCATGCAGACATTCGATTGTTCCGATGCCCATGTAACTTCGGTCACCATTATCGATGAACCTGATTTGACTTTACTGGATTGCTATAAAAACGAAATAGAGCGTACCAACCTCGATATTTCAGGGGCTTTGAATTTGGAAACTCTAAACTGTTACAACAATCCCAAGCTGCTATTCCTCAATCTATCGGCTCATAAAAAATTAACAACACTCGACTGCCGACACGACAAAAGCAACACATCGGATCCAGACGATAAAGGAGGTATTACAACCATCATCTTGCCCAGCGAAGGAAGTGAATTGGAAAATATAACTGCCTATAATAATGACATAAGCAGTATCGATTTTTCGGGTTGTCCCAATTTGCGTTACATCAACTTGGAAGGAAATGCTCTGATGGACATAAATGTATCGAATTTAACGAAATTGAGCAAACTCGATATTCGTAAAAACCATATTTCGAACTTAGACGTATCGAAAAATACTGCTTTGGAAAAACTCTACTGCGACGATAACGCCCTGACCGAATTGAATGTATTCGCCAATACCGAATTGATGGACTTGGTATGTTCCAACAACCAAATAAGCAATCTGGATTTAACGGCAAACATCAATATCACTAACCTGTCTTGCGATGGCAACCTATTGAAAAAAATTACAGTCTCCAACATGCCACGTCTGAAATCGTTGAAATGCAGTGATAATCAGTTGGAAGAGATAGACCTTAGCAAAAATCTCCACCTTCAAAAATTCTGGGGGCAAAACAATTTATTCTCATTCCTTGATTTCTATTATAATCAGGGATTAAATACGATCGATATTCGCAATAACCCAAGAATGACCCCTTGCAGCCTCAATTTTATGTACCAGACTCTTTCCGGTCTCGAAAGTGCAAGTCCGTATGTGAATTTATTCCTAGAAGGAAGCAATGCCGAAACTTCTTCTACAAGTATTGCTACCGAATCAAAATGGACAGTAGACGTAACAGGCGACGGCAGTGCCGTATGTAAAGATGTAACGGCAACGATCGAAACTTCGGAATTCGGAACCATTTCATTATTTCAACCGGATCTTGTTTCCCACGAATTGCATCCGATAGAAAACAATACTTTGGAAGCCGGCGTACCGGTATACATAACTGCGACTCCCATTGAAAATTATCAGGTGCGTTACTACCAAATAAATGGAGAACGCATAAACGGTTCCATATTCGCAACTACCGAAAATGTCACCGTATCGGCTGTATTCGTTCCTACCGCCTCTAACAATTACATAGAAATGGGAGTAGAAAGCAATGCTTCGCTTTCATTCGGCATAAGCGGCATAGACCCCGAAACAGAAGTAGAAATAGATTGGGGTAACGGAGAATGGCAGACTATGACTATCGACAACGAATCTATTACCCGTATCGACGGTAATTCAAAAGGTACGACCGTTCGTATCAACGGACTGATCGACTATTTCGATTGTTCGGAAAATGATTTGAAATCTCTCGATGTATCTCATAACGCCATTCTCGCTACACTCGATTGTTATTGGACCGGTATCACCGCTCTCGATCTATCGAAGAATACTGCATTGGGCAAACTCAACTGTTCCTACAACAGTATCGGAACTCTCGATTTGTCCAACAACAAAGCATTGTTCTCACTCTCTTGCTATAACTGCGAACTCGGTTCCCTCGATTTGTCTAACAATACCGAATTGGAAGAGGCTGTTGTTAAAAATAACGAACTGACATCGCTGACTGTTTCCTCGAATACAAAACTACTATTACTAGACGTGCAGAACAACGAGCAACTAAAATCTATCGATGCCAGTATGTTAACCGATCTGGAAGAACTTCAATGTTCCTACACCGGTCTTACAGCCCTCGATGTCACCCATAATACGAAGTTGGTAAAACTCATCTGTTCGAACAATAAACTTACCACTCTCGATCTATCGAAAAATACATTGCTCGAACGCCTGTTCTGCGACGGAAATCAATTGACTTCTCTCGACCTGAGTAATAACACGAAACTCAACTATCTCGAATGTTCCGGTAACGGAATGTCCGCCTGCGCTTTGAACGACTTGTATTACAATCTACCCAAATGTTCAACGACACCCACCAATGTAAATATGTTTATCGCAGGAATCAACAACCCCAACGAAGCGGAAGGTAGCGAAACCTCTATGGCTACCAAAAAAGGTTGGAAAGTTTCTGTCGATGGAGATGGCAGCGGTTGTAACGAAGCTTATATAACTATCGAGCCTACCGAAAACGGAACTTTGGAATTGCGGAACAGCGACAACGAAATCGTTAATTCGGGTAGTAAAGTAATAAAAAATACGACAGTTACCGTAAAAGGTAATCCCGATGAAGGTTTCTATCTGAAAAATGTTTGGGTAAATGGCGTAAGCGTCACCAATGGAGAATTTGTAGTCAAAATGGCCTCGGTCGTAACGGCTGCTTTCGACGAAGGTTCAAGCATAACCGAGATAGAAAATTCGGGAATGAAGATATGGAGCACTCCGGGAATTATAAGAGTAAATGCCGAAAATGCCCATGTCCAAGTCTATTCGACGAGCGGTGCATTAGTTTGGGAAGGTAATATTTATCAAGAAAAAACCATCGATGCAACCCGAGGAATTTATATAGTGAAAGTTCGTAATGCACAATCCACACAAAGTAAAAAAATAGTTGTGGAATAAGCCGATCTTCATTTTAGAAAAAATCCCGTTGTAAAGAATCTACAACGGGATTTTTCATATTACATGGTACAACCCTATTTCCATCAAGCCGACACGGAAACTTCGAAGCCCAACGCTCTCGCTCTGTCGGCTATCTGTTCCAACTCCTCACGAGACACTTTTTCGAGCGATTCCTCCGGCGTTTTCCTATCGATGGTATAAACCATTACCGAACGAGGAGAAATGCGCTGTAAAGTCTCCAACCACGGTTTCAGCTCCTCCTCGACCGTATTGTCAATACGCTTGCCGTCGTGCCACCCTCGCAAAAACATTGTTTGGATAATGACATTACCCGAAAAACGTTTTAAATTATCCACTACCTTATTCACATCGAAATGCGGATCGTTCGGATTATCTATCAACACGACTGTTTCGGGACGAAGCGAATCGAGTTTAAGTATATTATTATCTACCCTATTCAATGCCCTGAACACCGATTCGTCGTGAATGCGGGTAGCGTTGGATAGTACACTTATCTTGGCTTCGGGATAATAGTGATCCCGAAGATAAAGCGTAGTATCTATGATTTTCTCGAATTCAGGGTGTAGAGTAGGTTCTCCGTTCCCGGCAAAAGTTATCACATCGAGCTTTTCCCCTGCCTCGTGCATGGATTGTAAACGAGATTTTAACTCCTCCTCTACTCTATCGGACGAAGGCAATCCGCTCTTCCCCACTCCTTGCGCATTATAACCGCATTCGCAATACACACAATCGAATGAACACAACTTACCGTCCACCGGGAGCAGGTTGACACCCAGCGATATTCCCAACCGACGACTGTGTATGGGACCGAATATGATTTCGTGAAACAATACTGTCTGCATAATTTTACCTTTTTACAGTTACAAATATAATGAAAGCCGGGAGCAGAGGCAAACGTAAATCTCATTTCTGAATCTACCTATGTCGAATTATATTCCTTATTCCATAAAAACAAAGTTTACAAATTATTGCTCCATATTCAATGGAAATCTTACTCAATTCTTCATATCATTATCTATTATAAACATTGTGTTTATAACTATAATTAATTTATTTTCAGAATAATAACTATTCTATCCACATTCATATAAACAGATTATCAACTCAAAAACGATATAAGAACGAACAGTTAGCTATTTATAGACTATAAACAAGTTATCAACGAGATTTCAACTGATAAGGTCTTATAGTTATAAACAAATTATAATATACTATTAACCAATTATTTATAATATTATACACTTATAAATAAACAGTATATCGACAATTTATCCACAATAGATATAAACACATGTGAATAATATAATTATTGCAAAAACGTAGCGCTTATGAATATCGAAAGATTTACATTTGTACCCTATGAAGAGAACCATATTCATATTGTTTCTTTTTCTTTTCCTGTTTATTCCCCGTACAAAATCCCAAATTGTACAGGAATCACACCCGGCATATAAACATTTTTATCATGCTGTCATAGACAACGATACCGTATTGGTAATAGAATTACGTACGTTTCATGTATTTCCTCCCGAAAAATTCAAAGACAAAAAACAGGAAAAATTTTACTGGAAGACCGTGCGCGATGTGAAAAAGACCCTACCCTATGCCAAACTCATCTACTCCATACTCATTGAAACCTATGAATATATGGAAACTCTTCCCGACGACAAAGCTCGAGAAGAACACATGAAGAAAATGGAAAAAGAAGTTTTTCAACAATATAAACCGGTATTGAAAAAGTTTACCTTGTCGCAGGGTAAAATGCTCATCAAACTTATTAACCGGGAATGTAACCAATCTTCGTACGAACTAATCAAAGCATTCTTGGGCAGTTTCAGAGCCAACTTCTGGCAATTTTTCGGAAAAATATTCGGAGCTTCCCTTAAAACCGATTGGGATCCGGAAGGCGAAGATAAAATAATAGAAAGAATCTGTATATTAGTGGAACAAGGTTCTTTATAGTATATCGATTCTAAAACATATTTTTTATTTATAAAGCACTTAATTTTAATAAGTTATTTTTTTTACAAAGTTATATTCCTAACTGTTTAAAGAAATCCCAAATTACCAGTCCCGCCGTTACCGACACATTCAATGAATGTTTAGTACCGAATTGAGGTATTTCTATACTTCCCGTACATTTATCGACCACCGACTGCTGTACACCTTTCACTTCATTACCCAACACGACGGCATATTTTTTATTCTTATCCAATTTTATGTCTGTCAGACTTATACTGCCTTCTACTTGTTCTATGGCATATACCTCATATCCGGCTGCCAACAAGTTATCAACAGCCTCGTAAGTGTCTTGAAAATAAACCCAGTCGACGCTGTCCTCGGCTCCCAAAGCTGTCTTATGAATATCGGTATGAGGCGGTGTAGCCGTTATTCCACACAAATAAATACACTCCACTCTGAAAGCATCGGCCGTGCGAAATACAGAACCTATATTATTGAGACTCCTCACATTATCCAAAATAACGGTCAGCGATATTTTTTCAACCCGTTTGAACTCTTCTTGTGAAATTCTTTTCAAATCCAATACACTCTTTTTCTTCATAAACGATAATCTTTATAAGAGTCTAATTTCCATTTTGTACAAAGATAGTATAAGCCGAGCGCAAAAACAATCATATAGAGCCATGTCGAAGTACAGACGATTCTCACATTTTCGGTAAATATAAAATTACACCCGTCTATATACAACAACCTCCTATCTACCCCACGGACACAACGCTATGTGCATAAGTTGTTATTAAATGTGTATAAATCGTTATAAAATACTTGCACAAAAAAGTGATAAAAATATTGCTTTTAAAAATCATATATCTATACAGCACTGCATGTCAATAAAGCAAATAATAACTCATCGAGTTTTTAGTTCATATATCCACCTAAAATATCTATTTATCAATCATGCAAATAGAATAAAGTTATTAACTTTGCATATTGTAAACAGATAGTTGATAAAGAAGATAAAGAGCTCATATAGAAAAGATAAAAACGTTGATAAAGTAAGAATATATTTTCATAGTCAGTTGAAACTTTAAATAACAAGTATTTTAACAAGAAGTTATCATTACTATCAACAGTCTATTATCATCAACAATAAAGATTTTAAAATTAAAAAATAAAAAGAATATATTATATGTTCGATGTAGATATCTCCAAAGGTTATGTGGATATGCCTGTTCCCGAAGGGATAGACTTAGTGTCCGAGATAGAGAGAATGAAGCGGGAGAAAAATGCTGTCGTTCTCGCTCATTACTACCAATCGGGAGATTTACAGGATATAGCCGATTATGTGGGAGATTCTTTGGCATTGGCTCAATGGGCTGCGAAAACAGATGCTTCCATATTGGTGCTTTGCGGTGTTCATTTTATGGGCGAGACCGCCAAAATTATTTGTCCCGACAAGAAAGTACTGATACCCGACATGAATGCCGGGTGTTCTTTGGCAGACAGTTGTCCGGCCGATACTTTTGCCGAATTCGTAAAAGCTCACCCCGGCTATAAAGTCATATCTTATGTAAATACATCTGCGGCGGTAAAGGCTTATACCGATGTGGTAGTCACTTCGTCGAATGCCCGTCAAATCGTAGAGAGTTTCCCTGCCGACGAGAAGATCATATTCGGACCCGATAAAAATTTGGGTAACTATATAAACAGTATCACAGGACGTGATATGCTATTATGGGACGGAGCTTGCCACGTGCATTCCCAATTTTCATTGGAAAAAATAGTAGATTTGAAAAAACAGTATCCCGATGCGTTGATACTGGCTCACCCGGAATGTAAAAGAGATATATTGTTAGTAGCTGACAAGGTAGGTTCCACGGCTGCTCTTTTGCGCTTTGCGACACAATCGGACTGCAAGCGTTTCATAGTAGCTACCGAGTCGGGTATATTGCATGAAATGAAGAAAAACAATCCCGACAAAGAGTTTATACCTGCGCCTCCCAACGATAGTACATGTGCTTGTAACGAGTGTAATTTCATGCGATTGAATACGATGAAAAAATTGTATAACACGCTTAAATACGAGTTGCCCGAGATGATAGTGGATAAAGAGATAGCCGAAAAAGCTATCGAACCTATACAGCGTATGCTCGACATATCGGCTTCATTGGGAATTTAAAAAAGAGAATAATAATTTCATTCATAATTGTTTATCATGGAATATAATTTCAAAGAGATAGAAAAGAAGTGGCAAAAGTATTGGAAAGATCATCATATTTATCAAGTAAAAGAAGATGAGAGTAAACCCAAATATTACGTACTGGATATGTTTCCCTATCCTTCGGGAGCAGGTCTGCATGTAGGTCACCCGTTGGGATATATAGCTTCCGATATTTATTCCAGATATAAAAGATTGAAGGGGTTTAACGTTCTTCACCCTATGGGGTATGATGCATACGGTCTTCCTGCCGAGCAGTATGCCATACAGACGGGACAACACCCGGCCATAACGACCGAAAAGAACATAAATCGTTATCGCGAGCAATTGGACAAGATAGGCTTTTGTTATGATTGGAGCCGCGAAATACGTACTTGCGATCCCGAATATTATAAATGGACTCAGTGGGCGTTCATACAAATGTTCAATAGTTATTATTGCAACGACAAACAACAAGCTCGTCCCATAGAAGAGCTTGTAAAGACTTTCGAAACGACAGGTACGGAAGGTGTGAATGCAGCTTGTAGCGAAGAACTTTCTTTTACGTCCGAAGAATGGAATGGTAAATCGGAGAAAGAACAACAGGAAATATTGATGAATTACCGCATTGCCTATTTGGGCGATACGATGGTAAACTGGTGTCCGCAATTGGGAACCGTGCTTGCCAACGACGAGGTGAGCGAGGGCGTTTCCATACGAGGGGGATATCCGGTGGAACAGAAAGTGATGCGTCAGTGGTGTCTACGGGTATCGGCATACGCTCAGCGTTTGTTGGAAGGTCTGGATAAAATAGATTGGACAGATTCTCTTAAAGAGACCCAAAAGAACTGGATAGGTCGTTCCGAGGGAGCCGAAATGCAGTTTAAGGTGGTGGATTCCGATGTGGAGTTTACCATATTTACGACGCGTGCCGATACGGTTTTCGGGGTTACTTTTATGGTATTGGCTCCCGAAAGCGATTATGTAAAACAAGTAGTCACCCCCGATCAACAGGAAGCTGTAAACAAATATTTGGACAGCATAAAACATCGTACCGAGCGTGAGCGACTTATGGACAAGAGCGTTACCGGTGTGTTTACTGGTGCATACGCTGTCAATCCGTTGAACAATAAACATATACCTATCTATATAAGCGATTATGTCTTGGCCGGATACGGGACAGGAGCTATCATGGCCGTACCTGCACACGATAGTCGGGACTACGCTTTCGCCAAACATTTCGACTTGCCCATCATACCGCTGATAGAAGGGTGCGATGTTTCGGAGGAAAGTTTCGATGCCAAAGAAGGTAAAATGATAAATTCTTGTGGTAATGGATTGGATTTGAACGGTATGGAGGTGAAGGAAGCCATTGCCGCCACGAAAAAGTTTATTAAGGAAAAGGGTATAGGCAGGGTAAAAGTAAACTATCGTTTGCGCGATGCTATATTCAGTCGTCAGCGTTATTGGGGTGAACCCTTTCCTGTTTACTATAAAGAGGGTATGCCTTATATGCTTGACGAAAGTAAACTACCTTTGGAACTTCCCGAAGTGGATAAATTCCTACCGACCGAAACAGGTGAGCCTCCATTAGGTCGTGCTAAGAACTGGGAAACAGAAGAGCATTATCCGTTGGAGTTGTGTACCATGCCGGGATTCGCAGGTTCTTCGGCTTATTATTTGCGATATATGGACCCGCACAACGACAAAGCTCTGGTATCGAAGAAAAGCGATGAGTATTGGCGTAATGTAGACCTCTATATAGGGGGAACCGAACATGCTACCGGTCATCTTATTTATAGTCGTTTCTGGAATAAGTTCCTTTTCGATAAAGGAGTGGTTTGTGAAGACGAACCTTTCAAGAAACTGATAAATCAAGGTATGATACAGGGGCGTTCTAATTTTGTATATCGTATTAAAGATACGAATACTTTCGTATCTTTGAATAAAAAGAAAGATTACGATACTACTCCCATTCATGTCGATGTGAATATCGTAAGTAATGATGTACTCGATATAGAAGCATTTAAAAACTGGCGCCCTGAGTTTAGTTCGGCCGAGTTTATTTTGGAAGATGACGGCAGATATGTATGCGGTTGGGCGGTAGAGAAAATGTCCAAATCGATGTTCAATGTGGTAAATCCCGACGATATCGTAGAAAAATACGGAGCCGATACTTTACGTTTGTACGAAATGTTCCTCGGTCCCATCGAACAAAGCAAACCGTGGGATACGAACGGAATAGACGGCGTACATCGTTTTCTGAAAAAGTTGTGGAATCTGTTTTATCAAGGTGATAATTGGATTGTAACAGATCAAGAGCCTACAAAAGAGGAATTGAAGTCTTTGCATAAACTGATAAAAAAAATATCGTGGGACGTAGAGAATTTCTCGTATAATACTTCTATAAGCGCTTTTATGATATGCGTGAATGAGTTGACTTCTCTTAAATCGCACAACAAACAAATACTTGAAAAGGTAATTATATTGTTGGCTCCTTTCGCTCCTCATATCAGTGAAGAGTTGTGGCACGAATTGGGCTACGATTCTACTGTATGCGATGCCCGGTGGCCCGAATGGAAAGAGGAATATTTGAAAGAAGATGTAGTGACTTATGCTATTTCTTTTAATGGAAAAGCACGTTACAATTTGGAAATTCCGGCAGATACTCCCCGTGAAGAAATAGAGAAAATGGTACTTAATCATGAATCTTCGGTGCGGTGGCTCGAAGGAAAAACACCTAAGAAGATAATCGTAGTACCTAATAAAATAGTCAATATAGTTATTTAATAAACTTTATCCATGTTCGTAAATTCATAGCGAACATGGATTTTATATTTTACATATTATGCGTTTGCCTTTTAATAGTGTCTGGTATTCGATAAAAGACTATTTGATTATCATATTCGGGTTACTGTTGTATGCTTTGGGTTGGGTAGGTTTTCTGATACCGAACGAAATAACGACAGGAGGTGTAACAGGTATATCGGCCTTGATATACTACGGTACGGGTATACCTATATCGGTATCCTATTTTGTTATCAATGTATTATTGTTGTTGGCTGCCATCAAGGTGTTGGGTCTTCAATTCTGCATACGAACTATTTTCAGCGTAATCGTATGTTCTTCATTCTTGTCTATTCTTCCTTTGTTCATAAAAGATGCTTTGGTAGACGAACAACCTTTTATGTCGGCTATAATAGGCGGTATTCTGTGCGGTTCGGGTATTGGATTGGTATTCGTGTCTAATGGAAGTACGGGAGGAACCGATATTATAGCGGCTATCGTAAACAAATACAAGAATATTTCGTTTGCCAAAATGATGATGTACATCGATTTTTTAATTATTGCCTGCTCTTACGTTCTGTTCCATAGTGTGGAAAAAATGATTTTCGGATATGTAGTGATGGGGGTAATGAGTTATACGATGGACATGCTTATCAATGGCAAACGTCAGTCGGTACAAATTTTGGTTCTGTCGGATAAATACGAAGAGATAGCTACTCATGTCAATAACGATATACGTCGCGGCGTGACAGTTATCGACGGCATGGGCTGGTATTCCAAACAACCCAAAAAAGTATTGATGATATTGACTAAAAGAAATGAGTCGGTTAAAATATTTCGCTTGATAAAGTCCATAGACCCGAAAGCTTTTATTTCCCAATCCAATGTTGTGGGAGTTTATGGAGAAGGTTTCGACAAAATAAAAGCATAAATCTACCCTTCGGGACTTCTTTTTTTCCCTATTATAAAGGGGAAATGTTTGTTAATGATATAGGCGATAGGTAGGCACGAAAAAAGACTCACCAAAGCGAAAACTATATTAGGAACTATTTTGCCGTATAAGGTTTCTACCGGTATGTGAAAGATAAATACCATGATTCCTTTTAAGAAAGAGAACGTAAGCAAATGAAAACTGTTGATAATGAGTGTATTTTTGGATATATAGATTATGATATTTTGAAAAACAGGTTTTAAGGATAGAAAATTGCTCGACAGATTTATCATACATATACCGGCGAAACTTCCTATGAAAAACAGTATATAGTTGTTATAATTATTTGTGGCCATTATTATATATCCGTTTTCATGAGCTATGAAAATAACAATTCCCATTGTCAGGAAAACGAGTATTATATGGAGTAATTTTATTTTTATTATTTGTATGTTGTGTACGATTAAATTGCCTATTCCGTAGAGAACCATTCCTACTATGGCGGTTCCCAAGCAAAAGGGTAATGTGTATGGATTGTAAGCATAATTTATGTATCCTATGACGGCGATAACGATCAATACCGAAATCTTTATCGATTTGCTTTTCTTTTGTAACGGTTTGAATAGGAGGTAGTAAAATATTTCCAAGAAATAGAGACAAATGAAAAACCACATGGGTGTATTGTGTATCATCTGTTTACTATATCCTAAAAGAATGCCTATTATGGGGGAATACCAAGTAGTGGATATTGTCGCATCTTCGCCGAAATTACGACCTGCAAATAACCAGAACAGATAGGTGATGAGGTTTATCCAAAGATAGGGAACCATGAGCCCTTTGAATCGTTTTATGGCAAACTCTTTAAAGTTGGGGTGTTTCTCGAATGAAAAAAGACAACCGGACAGAAAGAAGAAAAGAGGCATGTGAAAAGTATAGATAAAGTCGGTGACAGGTTGGGAAGCATGAGCATGCCCCAACAGAACCAAATAAATACATATCGATTTGGCATAGTCTATCCACAATATCCTTTTTCCCGTATTCATGTTTGCGGATTCATAAGTCTTTTATAATCTGTATCGGCGAGTATTTGCAACAAATAGGGTATGCAGAAAATGTAATAAGATATATCTGCTTTCGATTGGAATAGAGCTTGTGTAAAACTGTATTGGCAAACCGCTTCTATAAAATGGATTGTCACGATACCGAATAACAGCAGAACGCTGAAAAATCTAACGTCGTTGTAGTTTCTGCAAAAGAAACTTCCTGCGATCGCTATCAGTACGAAGAGCACTATGAAGTGAAAAGATACCAAAGATGATTGTGTGGAGAACGGATTGATCTCCCAAAACTCATCGGGATATAGCCAGATGAAAGGAACGAAAGTAATCGCGAAGGACAATAGGAAAACAAAGCCCCACAGGAATATTTTCTTCGGAGATGTTTTTTCTTGAAAGAGTTGATACAATCCCCATACGATGAGCGGCAGCACGAACACGTTGCGAATAGAGAACAGCAACCCTCCTATGACAGCGCTCCATATCAGTTGTCGGGTGGAAAATGTGCGGAATCGTTCGAGATAAAGGAGAAAGAGGGTGAACAGTACGGCGTTGATGAGTATGGTACTTCTTGAAAAAATTTCCCAGTAGATACATAAAGAAGAAATCGAAAGTATAAAAAATAAACTATAACTTTGAACAGATTTACGTTTGAAATGGAATGCCAGCAAAGCAATGGAAATAACGGTTATGAATCCTATTTCTCGTATGCAATAAAATGGATAGCAGAGAAGAAAATAGAACGGCATTGCCCCCGGATAGTTGCCGATAGAAGTTTTTTCGGCATAAGGGTACAGACCGTTTGAAACGGAGTCCCAAAAAAGATCGATAATAATCCATCTGTCGGCCGTGAATATTTCTTTGGGAATAAAGAAAAGAAGTGATGAAGTAGCTATTATAAAAGTGATTATACCGACATTGACAAGTTTGCGACCGAAAGTCGGTTTGTATTTGAACAAGAAAATGATGAAAAGTATATATAATACGCTCGTAATAGCTCCGCATGCGATAGATATCTTCGATAAGTATTTAAAATAAAACAAGATATTTATCGTTATAAACATGAGTAGAGAAAGGTAATTTTGAAATTTTGAATAAGATTTCATTTTGTTTGTTCGGATTTTTTACAAAAATAATTATTTAATATTATGAAACTGGTTTTTGCCACGAATAATAGACATAAATTGGAAGAGATATCGGCGATTATCGGTGACAAGATAGAGATACTCGGTTTGAATGATATCGGTTGTCATGACGATATACCCGAAACGGCCGATACTTTCGAAGGTAATGCTTTGTTGAAAGCCCGGTATGTTAAGAATAAATACGAATACGATTGCTTTGCCGACGACACGGGACTGCAAGTGGAGGCGTTGAACGGGGAACCGGGTGTATATTCAGCCCGTTATGCGGGTGAACCTTCCGATTCTGAGAAGAATATAGATAAATTATTGGCTAATCTTCGAGATGCAGAAAACAGAAAAGCGAGTTTTGTTACATGTATAGCTTTGGTAACAGGTAGCGAGGAGCATGTTTTTTACGGAGAAATATCCGGAAAGATAATCCGTGAACGCCGAGGTTCGTCGGGATTCGGTTATGATTCGGTTTTTGTGCCGGAAGGATATGAAGAAACATTTGCCGAGATGGGAGAAGAGGAAAAAAACAAGATAAGCCATAGGGCACGAGCGGTAAAAAAGTTATCGGATTTTTTTAATACACTATAATCGTTTGATATGTTGAAAAGAATATCGGGTTTAATAGGTTTCGTTATATTGTCGTTTACGGTTGCGACCTATGCTCAATTGGCCGTGGGCGATTGGCAGATTTATACTTCGACAGGAACTCCTGTAAAGGTCATAGATACGCCTCAAAGGGTTTACTATGTGTCGGGTAGAAGTCTTTTTGGTTTCGATAAGGAGACGGAAGAGATGGAATCTTACAGTAAGAACAATATATTGAACGATATAGATATAGCTAATATTTATTATAATTACGATAAAAAGTATCTGGTTATCGTATATGCCAACTCCAACGTAGATATTTTGCACGATAATGGAAAAGTGTTTAATATACCGGATATTAAGAATGCCATATTGACTACGGCAAAAGGTATCAACGATGTAAAATTTTACGGTGATAGAATTTATTTGGCTACCGACTTTGGTATCGTTGTTTTGAACGATAAGAAAAATGAAGTGAGCGAATCTTATAATTACGGAAAAAAAATCAGTCTGATAGGGGTTTGCGACAAGTATTGGTTTTTTGTTGCCGATGATGGTCTTTATTATATAAATAGCGATGCCATCAAGTACGATATCGCCAAGTGGGTTTTATTGGACGATGTACCGGGAACGACTATTTATGCGCTTATGCCTTTCAACGATAAATATTTGTTTTATTCTAAGGGCGGCAATCTTCATTTCCTCGATATAAATAACGGGTTGTCTCTATTGGGAACCTTGAATATGGGAGTGATGAATGTAGATAAATATTATGACGGGTTTGTTTTGAGAGGATATGTTTATGTCGCTTTCTGTAAACCGGATATAGTGAATGGAGCTATACAGTTCGATGGTATTTTCAATTTTCAAAATCAATCGGATTATTTGGTGAATGTGTTGACTTCTTCATACGAAAAAGATATGTCTATATGGGCTTTGGGAGAAAGCGGTTTGTGTCATTTCAGTATGGGGAATAATCAATTCGTTATGTTGAAGGAACCGTTTTTGCCCAATGTATCGAATGTGGCAGACCCGTGGAATCTCGTTATTAACGATCATAAACTTTATGTAAGTAATTCGGGTCCCCGTAGAGGAACCGAAGATCAGTACGTGCAAACAAAAATAAGCGTATTGGATCAGGGAAACTGGTCTGTAATCGATGTGGGAGAAGTGCCGTTGGAAAATGGTAAAACAGGGAATAGAATATATTCGAGTTATAATATGGCATTCGATCCCGATGATTCCAACACCTTTTATATAGGAACTTGGTTCGAAGGCATATATAAGATTTCGGGGACAGAATGTGTAGGACATTATACGTCGTTGAATTCGCCGCTCTCTAAGGGTTGGGCTATGGCTGTGCCTAATATTGTTTTTGATAGAGATGGTAATCTTTGGATAGCACATGCGGGCGATGTGGGCGTAAGTATGTTGCCTAAGGCCAAGCAATCTATCGATACAGATGAATTGAAAGCGAGCGATTGGTATCGATTCGGTTATTCGGAAATAAAGAATAATAAATATGCCAAACTGCTTATACCGAATCATTCTACGGCAAAATGGGTCGTTTATGGGGATTGGCCCGGTTCTATATTCGCTTTTGACGATAAGGGCACATATAATACGATAGCCGATGACAGGACGAAAAATATAGTTTCGTTTATGGATCAGGATAATAAAACGTTTACTCCGAATTATTACACCTGCATAGAAGAGGATAACAACGGTCAGATATGGATAGGAACTTCGTCCGGGCCTATCGTGATTACGAATCCAGACCATGTTTTTAGCGACAGTTTCCGTTGTACTCGAATAAAAATAGCCCGTAACGACGGGACGGATAATGCCGATTATTTATTACAGAATATCAATATTACCGACATATTCGTAGATGGCGCCAATCGTAAGTGGATAGGAACCCGAGAATCGGGATTGTATTTGGTAAGTGCCGACGGGTCGGAGATTTTGAACCACTTTACGGCAGAGAACAGTAAACTGCCTTCGAATCATGTAACCGAAGTAATCGTCGATCCGGTAACGGGTGTGGCTTATATAGGAACGACCAGCGGCTTGGCTGCTTATCGGTCCGATGCTGTACAATCGTCCGACGATTATAGTAATGTATACGCTTTTCCCAATCCGGTGAGACCCGATTATGAAGGTTGGATATCGGTGACAGGATTGATGGAGAATAGTTTGGTGAAGATTACCGATACGGCGGGTAACTTGTTTTTTCAAGGCTATTCCAATGGCGGACAAATATCGTGGGACGGCAGGGATCGTAGCGGTAATCGGGTGAAAACCGGCGTGTATCTTGTTTTCGCGTCTTCCGGTGGTTCGTCGAAACAATCGGGAGTAGTTACTAAAATTTTAGTTGTCAATTAATTAAAGTATATGCATCCTCTTCGATTATTCGAATATTGCCCTCGTTGCGGTTCTCGTCGTTTCCAAGAGAACGATGCTTCTTCCAAACGTTGCGAGGATTGTGGCTTTGTGTATTATCTTAATCCAAAAGCATCGGTAGCGGCATTCGTTATGGATAGGCAATCGAGAATTTTAGTTTGTCGCAGGGCGTTCGATCCGTCCAAAGGCATGCTGGATTTACCGGGTGGGTTTACAGAATGTGGAGAAACGGTAGAGGAGGCTGTCGTTCGGGAATTGTCGGAAGAGATAGGTTGGAAACCGAAGCAGATGAAGTATTTGTGTTCTTTCCCGAATGTCTATCGTTATTCGGGTTTTGACGTACACACGATGGATTTGTTTTTTCTCTGCCGAAGCGATGAAGATATGAGCGATTTGAAAGCGCATGACGATGTTGCCGAATGTTTCTGGTTGCGGCGAGAAGAAATCGAACCCGAAAAATTTGCTTTTCGATCTATTCGCAAGGCTGTCGATAGATTATTGAAAGACGATAAATACTGGGTTAAGGATTAAAAAAGATTGGGAAACCACTCTTTCAGATAGTTGATACCGATTACCACCAAGTAGTACCGGGAGAATTTTCCTACCATCATGGAGAGTAACGTGCCGAGAGGATTGGCTCTGAGTAGTCCGAGAGCCACGATCATGATGTCGCCGATAACCGGAATAAAGACGAAGAATCCGAAAAGAGAGCCTTTCCCTTTCAGAAAGCGTTGCATTTTCGAGAGTTTTTCTTCCGGTATTTTCAGATAGGTGTGTATCCACTCTGTTTTTCCCAAGTAGCCTATATAGTAACAAGTGACACCTCCCAACCAGTTTCCCAAAGTGGCAGAGAATACACAGCCCCAAGAATCGTATCCGGCTATTAAAAGAAGTCCCAGCACGGCTTCGGAACTGAACGGAATTATGCTTCCGGCCAGAAACGCCGCTATGAAAAGACCGAAGTATCCCCACTCGCTCAGACCGGCAATAAATTCCATACGAACAATCCTGTGTAAAGGGTTAATATGAGATAGAACAACACTACTCCGTATTTTTTCGTATTGTTCGTGAAGAAAAATGCGGCTTGCATGGCAACTGCCATATTTAGGACAGGCAGATAGAGGGTATAGTTTCTATAATCTATAATCAGAAGTATGGCGGAGTAGACCGACAATAGGTTTATAAAGCCGTTATAAGCTCTTGTTTGGCGTTTCTCGTTGAATGTGGTATATAGTGTCGTCGTACCGGAGAAAAGTCCTAAAAGCGCAGTTAAAACGATTGTCCAGAATTGCGGGTCGTTAAAGGGGAGTGTTTCGGGTATATGAAACGTAAAATCGGGAATCAATGCAGACAATCCTGAGAAAGGCATGATTCCTATTCCGATCAATATCCAGAACGGGGTGGCGAATCCGATGAATGCTCCTAACAGGGATTTCAGCGTGAAATACCTTATTTGCGCGAATCCGATGATGAACAGGGGTATGTAATAAGCAAATTCGGGACAGAACAGGGTACATAGGGAGATGATTCCCATCATTAGAAATGCCGGTTGTGCCCTTTCTTGCTGATAAGCCGAGAAAAAAGAAAACAAAATCGTCGTTAGAACCACAGCCATTATGTTTCCGTTGCATAAGAGCGAAAGGGACGGGGAACAGACTTCCAACAACAGAAAAAATAGGAATGGAAGCAATGTGTGTTTCTGAATAAGAGAGAAAAGGTTGTTGATACGCAACAGCAGAATACCCCCGGATAGAATGAGGATGCTGTTGACCGAATGGTTCGATAGGGAGGAGGAAAGCCATCTTTCGGCACTCGGAAACAAGATTCCGGGACTCCCTTCGCAAGGGAGATATGTTGCGAACCGACTCGTGAGATATACACCGGTCAGATAGAAAACAATCGATCCAACCAGTGTATATTTATTGTTTATGAATGATTTCAGATTCATTGTTTTACAAGTCGGCTCCTATGTCGGAACGAAAATATTTACCTTCGAAAGAGACGGCTTTGGCGCTTTTGAAAGAGTTTGCCAAAGCCTCTTCTTTGGTCGCACCGTATGAGCTGAGGGCGATGACGCGTCCGCCGGAGGTTACGATTTTTCCGTTTTTGAATGTCGTTCCGGCATGGAACGGAATGCTGTCCGTCACTAAATCCAGTCCTGTGATTTCCTTGCCTTTTTCATAGGAACCGGGATAGCCACCCGATACCAGCATAACGGTTACGGCAGCCCGTGGGTCTTCTGTCAACTCTTTTTCCCGGAGCGTTCCTTGTGCCACACCTTCGAGCTGGTCGACCAAGTCGGATTGAATACGCAACATGACGACTTCGGTTTCGGGGTCTCCCATACGAACGTTGTATTCGATCACCATCGGTTCTCCTTGTACGTTGATCAATCCCAAGAATATGAAACCCTTGTACGTGATATTTTCTTTTTTCAAACCTTCGATGGTGGGTTTTACGATGCGCTCTTCCACTTTTTTCATGAACGTGGCATCGGCGAACGGTACGGGTGAAACGGCTCCCATGCCGCCGGTATTGAGTCCGGTATCGCCTTCTCCTATTCGTTTGTAATCTTTGGCAACGGGGAGTATGCGGTAATCTTTGCCGTCGGTGAGAACAAAGACAGAACATTCGATGCCCGATAGAAATTCCTCGATAACCACGGTTTTACTGGCATTCCCGAACATGCCGTTCAACATTTGTTTCAATTCGTCTTTCGCCTCTTGCAGGTCGTTTATGATAAGTACGCCCTTGCCCGCCGCCAATCCGTCGGCTTTAAGCACGTAAGGGGCTTTCAACGTTTCGAGAAAGGTATATCCCGCTTCCAGATTTTCCTGCGTGAAACTTTCATACCGGGCCGTGGGTATATTGTGACGCATCATGAATCCTTTGGCAAACTCCTTGCTGCCTTCCAAGCGGGCGCCTTCCTTCGACGGACCTATAACAGGTATGTTTTTCAACTCCTCGCAAGATACGAAGTAGTCGTATATTCCTTTTACCAATGGGTCTTCGGGGCCCACAACGACCATGTCGATATGTTTTTCCACTGCAAATTTTCCGATGGCATCGAAGTCGGTCGCCGGTATTGCCACATTCGTACCTATGGCTGCGGTTCCGGCATTTCCCGGTGCGATATAAAGTTTGTCGGTTTTTGGACTTTGCTTTATCTTCCAAGCTAAGGCGCATTCGCGACCTCCCGATCCTAATAATAGAATATTCATTGTATGGAGTTTTTAGGTTTATTCTGGTTTGTCGGAGTCTTTTTTACGATTATCGTCCGACGGTTTTATGGAGGGCTGCTTGAAGGTTACGAATTTCCGAAAAGCCGCTTCTCCGTGCAAGCGTTCCGATTTTTCGCCGTCGGGTTTGAACCGTTCCGGACGATCGAATGTTTTTTTCCCTATGGGTTTTCCCGGTTTGGAATCCCGACGGAACGAAGGTTTTCCCGATCGGTCGAAACGCTCTGTTTTGTCGCTTCGTCGGTCGCTGTCGTATGTCCTTTTTCTATCGAAAGGAGCTTTGCCTCGCAGATTGGTTCGACGAGTCTGTCCCTCCCGTTTATCCAAGTTTTTGCCTTCTTCTTTGAATTCTTTGTATCGGCCGTCGAAAATCTCGTATTTCCGGTATTCGCACTCCAAAGCTCCGTTCATCAGGTCTATTTTTACCGAGGGTTTCAGCCCTATTTTATCGAAGCATTCTTTATGGTAACTGATGATCCATGCATCGTACCCTTTGAAAACATGCTTTAAACGGTTGCCTATCGATTCGTACAGTCCGAACAAATCGCTCGATGAGATACGTTCTCCGTAAGGGGGATTGGTGATGAGAATGCCTTGTTCGGACGGAGCGGTCTCGTATCGTTGTATAGGCATGATTTTGAGATCGATGTATTTGGCTACTCCGGCGCTTTTTATGTTTTTTGTCGCGATGTCGATCGCTCGCGGGGAAATGTCGGAGCCATATATGCGATGGGTAAACTCCTGTTCGTGACTATCGTCGTTGTAGAGCGTTTCGAACAGCTCTTCGTCGAAATCTTTCCATCTTTCGAAAGCGAAACTTTTCCTGAAAATACCGGGATATGTATGGGTGGCGATCAAAGCGGCTTCGATGAGAATGGTTCCCGACCCGCACATAGGGTCTATAAAGTCGGTTTCTCCGTGCCACCCCGTTTTCAATATCATTCCGGCGGCCAATACTTCGTTGATGGGGGCTTCGGTTTGTCCCACGCGGTATCCTCGCTTGTGCAGAGACTCTCCCGAACTGTCGAGCGACAGCGTGCAGCTCATGTGCGATATATGGAGATTCAATACGAGTTCCGCTCCGTTCAACCGCACCGAAGGTCGTTTGCCTGTCTTCTCCATGAAATAGTCGGCAATGGCATCTTTCGCTCGGTAGGTCACGAATTTGGAATGTTTGAAACAGTCGGAATAGGTGACGGAGTCGATCGAGAATGTCGTTTCGGGAGAAAGCAGGGTATCCCATTCGAACGCTTTCATTTTTTCATAGACTTCGTCGGGGTTCGATGCTTCGAATTTATAAATAGGTTTCAGTATTCTCAGAGCTGTTCGACAGGCCAAATTGGTTTTGTAAAGAAGAGTCTTGTCTCCGTGGAAGGATACCATTCTTCGACCTATTTCTATATCCTCGGCTCCCAGATTTTTTAATTCTTCTGCCAGAACATCTTCGAGTCCTTGAAAAGTTTTCGCTACGATTTCAAATTTTTCGGTATTCACGATAGTGTGTATTGTATTTATTTCTTATGGTTTTGCTTTGGCTTGTACAAGGCGTTCCCCGGGAGCTACGTTTTCGGTAACCCAGATGTTTCCGCCGATTACAGCACCTTTTCCGATGGTTATTCTTCCCAATATGGTGGCATTGGAATAGATAATGACATCGTCTTCTATGATGGGATGCCGGGCGATACCCTTAATGGGATTGTTGTTTTCGTCCAGTGGAAAACTGCGAGCCCCCAACGTTACTCCCTGATATAGCTTCACTCTGTTTCCGATAACGGAGGTCGCTCCGATTACGACTCCGGTTCCGTGGTCTATGGCGAAATATTCCCCGATAACGGCTCCCGGGTGTATATCTATTCCGGTTTCGGAGTGAGCCATTTCGGTAATGATACGGGGAATCAAGGGGACGTCCAATTCTAACAGTTTATGGGCGATGCGATAGTTGCAAATCGCCCGGATAGCGGGATAGCACAGAATAACTTCGGCTTTGTTTTGTGCTGCCGGATCCCCGTTGTACATGGCCGTGACATCGGTGGATAGGATGCGGCGCATTTCGGGTAGGAAAGTGATAAAGTCGATCGCTTTCTGTTCGGCCGATTCCTGTAACCGTTTTAAATCGCTGTCTGTATGATCGGTATTTTTTTGGAATAATAATCCTGCTGAGATTTGTTTGACCAATACTTCGAAAAGTTTTTCGGTATTGATACCCGTGTGGTAGAGCAAATTTTCTTTGCTTACGTCGGGGAGTCCGTAGAATCCCGGAAAAATGAGCGACCGGCAGAGCGATATGAGTTCTTGTAGTTGTTTTTCGGAGGGAAGTACTTCTCCTCTGCATCGCTGGTGATGCAACTCTTCGAGAGAAAGAAAATCGGATAGTTTTTTTACAGTCTCTTTCAGTCTGTCTGCGTATTCGTAGCTACTCATGTGCAAAGATGGGTATTCGCATTTTGTGCAAAGATAACAAAGATAGCCGATAATAGTGCTTTTACGGAATTATTTCTTAGGTGTTTTGGAGAATAAGAATCGATTCCGGGCCCATATTCATCAGAAGGTCGATGATACTCAGGTCGGGTTGGAAACCATATTTTTCGGAGAATACTTGATAGTAGGGTTTCAGTTGTACGGGTAAGATGGTTTCGGCTTTTCTTCTCTTGGGGTGTATGACATCTCTTAGGTCTGTTTCCCCGGGAGCAGGTTCGGAGTAAGACGAACTGTATTCTATATGCGGTTCAATACCTATGAGGTTGCATACGGTGCGGCGTATTTCTTCATTGAAATCCAACAGAAATTCGTACCGCTTCTCGAAGAACGGGCGTATATCGTCTTGGTAGTATTCGAAAAAAGGGGAGGACCCGTAAGCCGAAGCGATAGCATTCCAATGCAAATGCCTCCACTCTCCGTGGTCGGAGATACGAATGTCTTTCGTGGGGCATTTAATCGTATCGGGTTTGACGATAGGGACGGACAATGCCAATAGTCCGTTCGCTCCGGCTATGTGGCAGCGGTTCCGATAAGTTTGTTTCGTATAGTTGCACCACTGTTCGATGACTATCCGATCGTATCGGAGGAATGATGCGTAATAGGATATCGGAGCGAAATAGGCGGTCGATAGATATACTGTACTCATAATTCGGTTTTGAAGAAACGATCGGTGCGTAGCGATTGCCAAAACGGTTTTTCGGGATTTCTCGAATAACCGATGCATACGCCTTTACCGATGAGGTGGGAGTGGGGAAGAACTCCGAAAGAACGGGAGTCGGACATGCCGGCTCTGTTGTCTCCTATTACCCAATAATAGCTTTGAGTGAGCCGACATGAGGTTAATTCCTTCCCGTTTTCATAGATTTTCCCGTTGTCGTACTCTACTTTGCGGTTTTCATATCGGGTAAGTATGCGGTAGAGAAACTCTGCATTTTGGGGAGTGATGTGTATTTGTTCATTTTTTCGGGGAAGGGCGACTTCATAAAAATCTCTTTTCAGAAATACCGGGTAGAGTAGGGAGTCGGCCGATAGTTGTCTCCTTACTTTTTCGTAGTCATACCGGGAGAGAAACAGTAGGCGGCTGTCTTTCAATTTACCTTGCTCGACAAAGAAAGAATTGTTTTGTCTCATCATTCGATTTACCCGATGTTCGAGGGAATCGGGCGAAAGATAGGCTTCGAGGATAAGAGGAGGCTGGGCGACGGGCTTGTGATTAACGAACAGTTTGTTCCCCGTACTTTTAATCGTGTCGCCGGGCAAACCTATGCAACGGGCGATGGCAATTTCGGTTACACCCGATTGGGTTTGAGCGATTTCGGGTAATTCGAACACTAAGACATCTCGGTATTTCGGGTTTCGGTTTCCCCACCGAAACGACCACTTATCGACCCATAGCCGGTCTCCTGGCAACAAGCTGTTTTCCATCTGGCCGGGAGTAATGCGATAGGGTTCTATGATGAAAAAACGAATGAACCATACACTCCCGATAATGATGATTACCGTGAAGAAAATCGTACGTATGGTTTCTTTTTTCATGCTTATGGCATAAAATATCTATTTGTAAAAATTGAAACGGTATCTTAGTTCACGAGGCTATCTACCGACCGGAACATTCGGTTGAAACGGATTTTCCCGTCGAAAAGTCCTTTATCTTTGTCGAGCGATAAGAATACAAACATAGGTTTGCCCACAATGTGGTCTTCGGGAACGAATCCCCAGTAGCGGGAATCGGCCGATTTATCCCGATTGTCGCCCAACATCATGTAATAATCCATTTTGAAAGTATAAGAGTCGGTTTCTTTTCCATTGATATATATTTTGCCGTCTCTGACTTGCAGGTCGTTATGTTCGTAGTTCCTTATGGGGCGTTCGTAAATGGGCAGGTTTTCGAGGGTCAGTTTCAAAGTGGCTCCTTTTTTAGGAATCCATACCGGCCCGTAATCGGAGCGGGTCCATGTGTTCGAGCGAACTAATGGGTAGGTCTGACCTCCGAAGAATCCGGGTTCTCCTACAATCTGTTCTATCGAAGGATCTTTTTTCATCATGTCGATCATCGCCTGTGTCAAAGGCAGTTCGTAAACGGGATTCATGCTTCCGTCGGGGTTGGGGAGAAGCCCCCAGCTTTCGAGGTTCATACGGGCGTTGAGGCTCGATACGTCGATAGGTACACGGTCTTCGACACTGATACCCCATTTTTCAAAGTCATTGTTACCGAGATAGCGTCCGTTGGTTCTAACCAAATAGTTTAACTGCATGTTTTTGGGACGGGGTTGTTTCACTCCGTCGATGTAGATGTCGTTATTGACAATGCTGAACGTGTCGCCCGGTAAGCCCACACATCGTTTCACATAGTTTTCCCGACGATCGACCGGACGGTAAATAATATCGCCGTACAGAGCTTTGTTGCGGTTTACGGCTTCCCGGCCTTCGAGGAAGCACAGGGTGTAATAATCCGGGTTGGGTTGTTTCACGGCTACCGTATCGCCTGCCGGAAAGTTGAAGACGACGATGTCGTTGCGTTTCACCGGACCGAATCCTTTGAGACGGTGGTAGTCCCATTGGGGCCATTCGATGTAAGATTTCGTGTTGAGAAGGGGTATGGTATGCTGGGCGAGCGGGAAGTGTAACGGTGTGTTGGGGACACGAGGGCCGTAACTCATCTTGCTGACCAATAGGAAATCGCCTACCAATAGCGATTTTTCGAGAGAAGAAGAGGGTATCTGATAGTTCTGAAAGACGAATATAAAGATGAAATAAACCAACACTAAGGCATAGACGATGGCATCGACCCATTCCATCACCGTTCGAACGACCGGATTTTTACTGGTTTTCCACCACCCCCACGGAATATATTGAGTGAGATAGATGTCGATAAGTAGCAACAGGCCGAACAATACATAGTAATTGTTTAGCCAAATAGTCCACCCTATATATAACAAAGCTACGATGGAGAAACGTATCCAGCGAGTTTTTTTCACACGTTTCAATCGTTCTGCCAGACTGTATTTGTCGTTGGTTGTCGTTTGATTCATAACGGTTATGTGTTATTTGAGGAATGAGAATAAATCTTGCATGGTGAGAAATCCTTTTTTCCCGACGGTAAATTCGGCGGCGACGACGGCTCCGAGGGCAAACCCTTTTCTGTTTTTTGCCTCATGGGTGATACGTATCGTATCCACTGCACTGTCGTAGACGATGGTGTGTGTACCGGGTATTTCCCCTTCGCGTCGGGCGGTGATATGAATACTGTCATCGGTGACCGGCATATTTTCGCTCCACGAATGTTTCGCATCGAGTTGGCCGATAATATCTTCGGCCAAAGTAATAGCGGTCCCGCTGGGGTGATCGAGTTTATGAATGTGGTGTATCTCTTCTATTTCTACCGAATATTGGGGGAAATGGTTCATGATACCTGCCAGATATTTGTTAACGGCAAAGAAGATATTAACTCCCAAACTGAAATTCGAGGCATAGAAAAAAGTCTGGCCTTTCTCGCAGGCTTCGTGTATTTCCGGTAAATGTTCCAGCCACCCCGTAGTGCCCGATACTACGGGGATACCGGCCGCGAAAGCCCGCCGATAATTGTCGACGGCGACCGACGGAGCCGTGAACTCGATAGCGACATCGGCGCTTTTGAATGAAACTGAATCGAAATCTTCCTGATTGTCTTTGTCGATGCGACAAACAATCTCATGCCCACGGGACAGAGCCGCTTCTTCGATGGCATGTCCCATTTTTCCATATCCTATGAGTGCTATTTTCATATCGAACTTCTGTTACAAAACATCTCGGTTTGTACCGATTAATTCAACAAGGTTTGTTTAATTTGCAGATAATGCAAAGATAATAAAAGATGAAAGCAGAGGCAAACGGAAATCTTGTTTCCGGCTTGGCTATGCCGAATCGTATCTTATCTTCGTAGTGACAAAGATAGCGAAAGGTGGGAGCAGGACAAAACAAACTTGTTTGTTTTTCATTTATACACTTAAAGATAGTGAAAGGTGAGCGCAAAGGCAAATGGAAATCACATTTCCGACTTGACTATGCCGAACCGTATCCTATATTCTACAAAGATAGTGAAAGTCAAAAAATTTTCGTCTTAAAACGTTTTTATGGAAAAGCTCATGCAATATATCTGGCAACATCGGTTGTTCGACCATACGAAGTTGGTCACGACGGACGGTCGTAAATTGAGGATAATCGATAACGGACAATTAAATACCGATTCGGGTCCCGACTTTTTCAATGCGAAAATTTCTATCGACGGTTGCGTATGGGCAGGTAATGTGGAGATGCATCGACGTGCATCGGACTGGCGGCGGCACAATCACCATCTCGACCCGGCTTACGATTCGGTAGTTCTGCATGTGGTCGAGGTAGCCGATACGCCGGTTTATCGCATGAACGGAGAGGAGATTCCCACGTTGGTGTTGTCGTGCTCTCCGTCGTTTCGTTCCGATTATGAAACTTTGGTTTCTCATTCTTCCTCGCAATCTTGCGCCCCCCATATTGCGGAGTTGGGGCCGATTGTCTTGTCCGACTGGATTTCTTCTCTCGCTATCGAGCGGTTACAGTCGAAGTCGCAGCGGCTGCACGATTGGTTGGAATTGTATAAAGGAAATTGGGAGGAGGTCTGTTATATTGTCGTCTCCCGCAGTATGGGATTCGGTATCAACAGCGATGCTTTCGAGCGGTTGGCACGTAGTCTTCCGTTGCGATTTATGCAAAAACATGCCGATTCTCTGTCGCAAGTCGAGGCTTTCCTGTTCGGGCAGGCGGGGCTGTTGGCCGAGGGCGAGTGTCCCGGAGACGACTATTATGCGAGATTAGTCAATGAATATGCTTTTTTGAAAAATAAATTCGGGCTGACACCGATTAACCGGGACAGTTGGAAATTCTTCCGGCTGCGTCCGGCCAATTTCCCTCACAGACGATTGGCGATGCTGGCTCAATATATTCATCGGGGTTTTAATCTGTTTTCCCGGATTTGCGAGGCGGGTAACGAAGAAGAATTGCGCCGAATTTTCAAGGTGGAACTTTCGGGGTATTGGACCACGCATTATCTGTTCGGACATGTGTCGCCCGAATCCCCGGTCGTTTTGGGTGAGTCGGCTATCGATATTGTGCTTATCAATGCGGTAGCACCCTTATTGTATGCCTACGGTATGTCTGTCGGCAATGAAGATATGACCGACCGGGCTCTCTCGTTACTCGAATCGCTACGTCCCGAAAAGAATTCGATCGTGCGTCGTTTTTCCGATATAGGAATACGGGTGACGAATGCTATGGAAAGCCAAGCTGTCATACAATTGAACAACGAGTATTGCCAAACCCATAAATGCCTTTATTGCCGGATAGGTCATAAATTACTTTCTCGTTCGGCGATGAAGTTGGGGTAGTGATGGTGACAAAGATAGTTTATCGAATATAGAAATACCCGTAGCAGACAAAGGCGTCCGCCACGAGTATGGTCGTATGAAAAGATAGATAGTTTTGTCTAATAGTTGTCTCTTGCCGGTTCGAAAAACGCACGGGGTTCGAGGCAAGCCGGGCATCGTGCCGGAGCTACGCTGCCTTCGTAGATGTATCCGCAGTTACGGCATTGCCAGCGGATAGGCGCTTCGCGCTTGAATATCGATCCGTTTTCGAGACGTTCCAGAAGTTTGCGATAACGCCATTCGTGGAAGGCTTCTACTTCGGAAATCATTTTGAATGCAGTCGCTACGTCTTTGAACCCTTCGTCTATGGCGACCGATTCGAAATCGTTATATAGAGCCGACCATTCGAGTTTTTCTCCTTCGGCGGCTTCGAGCAGATTTTCAGCCGTATTGCCTATACGTCCGGCCGGATATTCGGCCGTAATGGAGACCATTCCGCCTTGCATGAATTTGAAGAATCGGGTGGCATGTGCCAACTCCTGTTCTGCTGTTTCGGCGAATATGCCCATGATTTGTTCATATCCTTCTTCTTTCGCTTTTTGGGCGAATAATGTGTAGCGGTTGCGGGCTTGTGATTCTCCGGCGAAGGCTTTCAGCAGGTTTTGTTCGGTTTTTGTTCCTTGAATAGATTTCATAATCGCATGTTGTTTTTGTACAGTAAAAACAGTATGCGATGAAAAAGGTTCAAAAAAAGAGCCGCATTTTGTCGTGCGGCTCTTCTATTGTCGTGTAGACAATCTTTATTTCATTTGCGGGGTATTATCGGTGTGGGGATAATCTATCGTGTAGTGAAGTCCCCGGCTTTCTTTTCGGTCCATAGCTTGTCGCATGACAAGATATCCGGTGTTGATCATGTTCCTCAATTCGCATATCTCTTTGGAGGCTTTACTGCGTTTGAAGAGGCTTTCGGTTTCTTCATACAGAATATCGAGCCTATCCCATGCCCGTTTAAGCCGCAGGTCGGAGCGAACGATACCTACATAGGTACTCATGATTTGTCCGACTTCTTTGACGCTTTGAGTGATAAGTACCATTTCTTCGGGCGATTGTGTCCCCTCGTCGTTCCATTCGGGAATGTTCTCCTGATAGGAGAAGTTATCGATTACTTTAAGACTATGTTTGGCTGCGGCATCGGCATAAACGACAGCTTCGATCAATGAATTGGATGCCAGCCGGTTTCCTCCGTGAAGTCCTGTGCAGGCACATTCGCCTACGGCATAGAGCCGGTTGATGGACGAGCGGGCATCCAAATCGACTTTGATACCTCCGCACAAATAGTGAGCCGCAGGTGCTACGGGAATGTAATCGCGTGTGATGTCTATGCCTAAACCGAGGCATTTTTCATAGATGTTGGGGAAGTGTTTTTTTGTCTCTTCCGGGTCTTTGTGAGTGACATCGAGATAAACATGGTCATCGCCCCTGTTTTTCATTTCGTTATCGATTGCCCGCGCGACGATGTCGCGTGGAGCCAAAGAAAGGCGAGGATCGTATTTTTGCATGAACTCTTCGCCGTCGAGTGTTCGCAATACGGCTCCGTATCCCCGCATGGCCTCGGTGATGAGGAACGACGGGCGATCGCCGGGGTGATATAAAGCGGTCGGGTGGAACTGGATAAATTCCATGTCTTTTACGGTTCCCTTAGCCCTGTATACCATCGCTATGCCGTCGCCGGTAGCGACGAGCGGATTGGTCGTGGTCTGATAAATAGCGCCCACGCCGCCGGTCGCCATGAGGGTGACTTTGGAGAGGAATGTATCTACCTTACCGGTTTTCAAATCGAGCACATAAGCGCCGTAACATTCGATGTCGGGAGTCTGCCGCGTAACAGTTACTCCGAGGTGGTGTTGCGTAAGAATCTCGATGGCGAAATGCTTTTCGAAAATAGTGATGTTGGGGTGTTGTTTGACAGCCCGTATCAGGCTGTCTTGAATTTCCGCACCCGTGTTGTCCTTGTGGTGCAGGATGCGAAATTCGGAATGTCCGCCTTCCCGATGAAGGTCGAATTCTCCTTTTTCGTTTTTATCGAAATCGACCCCCCAGCTGATGAGTTCTTTGATTTGCGAAGGAGCTTCTTTTACGACTTTCTCGACTGCGGCGCGGTCGCTGAGCCAGTCGCCGGCGATCATCGTGTCTTCGATATGTTTCTCGAAGTTGTCTACCAACGTGTTGGTTACCGAGGCTACGCCACCCTGTGCGAAATAGGTATTTGCCTCCTCCAATTCTGTTTTGCATATGAGCGCCACTTTTCCTTTGTGTGCTACTTTCAGGGCAAAACTCATTCCGGCTATCCCGGAACCGATGATTAAAAAGTCGAATTTTTGTATCATCTTTTTCTCCAATTTTTAGAAAATGCAGAATCCATTCTTCATTTTTCCAGTGCACAAAGATAAAAATAATTGCTACAAGATGTACCTTTGCACTCGGAATCTGTTTCGAATAGTTAGAATCTGTTACATTTTTCGTTAGGGAAGATGAAAATTACAGGTGTATTCAAGTCTTTTCTTTGGGGCTGCTTGACGGAATTTAGGACGGTATTTCTCGTTATAGGGAGTTTATGACATTTGTAATGTATAGTGACATCTTAAAAAATAGAAAAAATAATAGTTTTGTAATAATTTAGTAATCAGTTTGTTGTTGTTTATTTCAGAAGTCTTCATACAAAATGATGGAAAAAATTACAGGGGGCATGCAGCAAAATAAACGACATATACATCTATTTTAATGTAACCATTAAAGTTGTATTTTAGGGAATGATTATAGGGTTCGATGCAAAGAGGGCGAATGCCAATTTTACCGGATTGGGGAATTATAGCCGATTCATGGTAGATACGATGGCTACATACGGCGATGAACATAAGTACCGTATGTACATTCCCAAGCAGTGTAAAAATGCTTCGTACGACTCGCTTTTAAAACATAAAAATGTCTCTTCCATATTGCCTCGTTCTTCCGTTATGAAACGTTTCAGGGCTTTGTGGAGAACCTTTTTTATTAAGCGAGGGCTGTTGCAAGACGGTGTACAACTTTATCATGGATTGAGTAACGAGTTGCCCGTGGGGATTCATCGCACGGGAATTCGTAGCGTAGTGACGATTCACGATTTGATATTTCTTCGTTATCCTCAATATTATCACCGTTTGGATAGAATCATTTATAACCGAAAATTCAATTATGCCTGTCGTAAGGCCGATCGTATTGTAGCGGTGAGTGAATGTACCAAGCGGGATATAGTTAAGTTTTACGGTATTTCTCCCGAAAAGATCGATGTCGTTTATCAAGGATGCGACCCTGTTTTCGCCCGCCCTGTTTCTAAAAAAGAAAAAGATCGTGTTCGCGCGGCTTACGGGTTGCCCGAACGTTTCATTTTGAGCGTGGGAACGATTGAAGAGAGGAAAAATCTGCTATTGGCGGTAAAGGCTGTCGAAAAGTTGGACGACGTTCATTTGGTAGCCATAGGGAAAAGTACCGATTATGCTAAAAAGGTGCAGGATTATGTAGAGGCTCATGGATTGGAAAATAGAGTGCATATTATCCATAATTTGAAATTCGGCGATTTGCCGATATTGTATCATCTGGCCTCGCTGTTTGTATATCCTTCTCGTTTCGAGGGGTTCGGAATTCCCATTGTCGAAGCTCTTTCGGCAGGGGTTCCGGTTATCGCTTCCACCGGTTCCTGTTTGGAAGAAGCCGGCGGCGAACACTCGATTTACGTCGATCCCGACGATGTGGAAGGTATGGCGAATGCCATGAAAAAAGTACTTGCCGACGAGCATTTGCGTCGGGAGATGATAGAAAAAGGGAAAGAATATGTGGTTCGTTTCGATCCGAAAACGTTGGCTGACGAGATGAATGCCGTATATCTGAAATGTTTTGACGATAAGACCTTTACCGAAGATAGATTTGTGCAGACTTCGTCGAACAAACGGACAAAAATTTCTCACTATCTTCCTTTTTTCTAAACAAGTTCGAGGAGAATTTTTACGTTAAATCGAGCGGGAATTAGCTTTTTTGTTCTTAGCGGCCTATTTGGGCTACCTCTCCTTATGTGAAATTCTTTTTTAAAGGAAGAATAACTCTCTGTGTACATAGTATAGTGCGAAAAAGGAAGTGCTATGAACCTTCTCCCCTGTGTTTTGCATTGCAAAATATAGGGGAGAGACCGAAGAAACGATAGTTTCTGAGGAGAGGGGTTAGATAATAACTATGATGTAAAACGCTCCCTGTTGGATTGAACTTGTTCAATTTTTGGAGGAGGTGTCACGCAGTGACGGAGGAGTTGAAAAACACCATCTCGTCAGGCTGTTTATATCAGAAATTTAACCCCCTCGTCCTATGGGCATTCCCCCTATATTCCTTACCGGAACACAAGGGGAGAGGTTGAGATATATTCCTCTTTCGCCTCTACTTCGATTTTGTGTGCAATACCCCGCAATACTACTGAACACGGCAGGGCGAGAGGATTAAAAGGGGTATTTCCTGTTTCAGCATAAGGGTAGATTTTACCCTTCTCCACTACAATATAAGAGAGGGAGCAAATAAATTGTCGGATAATACTTTGTCTAAATGTTCGATATATGTTGTTTCCAAAAGGGCAACATCTTTTTTTTACTCCAACCGTGGCAGCCGAAGGGTAGTTTTCGGTCATTCAGGGCGTAACATTCCGAAGGATTTTTATCGAACGAAAATCGGAGCGCTTCTTTCCAGTCGGGAATTTTCAGTCGCTCTTTTTTTCGATTGACTTCGAGGCTCCAAAAGATATCTTCGTTGTAGAAATCGGTTCCGGGGTGGGAAAGGTAGCAATCTATTTCGGAAATCATTTCCCGAGCGATTTGAGCGAAGAGTTGCGTGCGGCGCAGCGACAGCCCTCCGTTTCCGACCCGGTAATAGATGCGGCTGTAATCGGACGAACCGGAGATGTAACAAAAAACTCTTTTTAGGAAATTGAATATACGGTAGTATAGTTTTCTATATTTAGGCTTGGGTATCCATGGAGCCCCTATGTAGTCGTATCCTTTGGAACACCATTCGGATAGACGATCGGAAAATACCCATGCGTCGGTTTGATAGATGAGTATATATTCCCATTGGGCGAAGGTTTCGTAAAACTCGGGCGACATCATGAGTCGGTTATAACCGGCTATTCCTTTGAAATAAGTATCTGGGAAGGGTACGATATGGTTTGCCGGATAGTCGCGAACAAGCGATGTTATGTCGAGCGATTCGGGTTTGACAAAACATTTGGGATAGGACGACAATATGTCGAAACATTGGCGCAGGGCGGCATGTTCCGATACGGTTAGTTGTGTCGTGTAAACCGGTATGACGATGATCGCTTGTTTTTCGCTCATGCTTTTTTCGAATTGATGATAGAGATAAATTCCTCGGCGAATGTTGGTATGGAGAAGCGGTTTTCGACCGATTTCAGAGCGTTTTGTTTCATCTCCGGCAAATGCCCTGTTTGTCGCAGTAAAATGATTTTTTGGGCTAAATCCCCACTGCTTTCCCGGTTATACAGAAATCCGTTGTATCCTTCTTTTATCAGTTCTTGCCCGAATGGTTTGTCGGGAACGATGACCGGCAGACCGCATTTCAATCCCTCGACGATAACTCGTCCGAAGCATTCGAACCCGGAGCATACCAAAGCCGCATCCGCTTGTATGAGGTAGTCGTGCGGGTGAACGGTGTGTGCGACAATCGATACGTTTTGTCGCAGATTGTATTCGGTGATTCGTTTTTCGAGTTCTTGTGCATAACGGCTGTTATTTCCGCCGATGAGTAAAAGACGGGTGTCGGGATATTTTTTTACGACTTCGCGCAAAGCCTCGATAGCGATGTGTTGCCCTTTATTAGGTTCGAAGTTTCCTAACATACCTATGGTGAAGCTCTGGTCGGGTTCGGTACGTTTGGGCGGATTGACTTCGACCGATTGATAAACGACATCGATTTTTTCGGGAGAGGATAGTTTGTTCGTATAGTATTTCCCTGCAAAGTCAGAAGGTACTAATATTCTTTGCGAAAGGGAGCTTATCTTTTCTAAGCAACTACCTTCGCAGAATAGATAGGTCAGGTTTCGGGCTAATTCCGGAATTTCGTGAATGAACCAATCGTGCGGAATATTTTCTGCTTGGGAAGCTATGGCTCCGATGGGGGTAGCTAATGTATTCGTTATGGTTATATCGGGCTTGATTTCCCGGATATAGTCGCGTGTTTTGCGGATTGCTGGGCTCTTTTTCAGATTGAAAAGCAAGCGTTTCCGCCAGTTACGTTTTTTCGGACGCACGAGCCACCACGGCTGGCGAATGAAAGCATATCCCGACAAGTAGGGTCGGGTCATTTCCCACAGTTCGTCTTTTGCCGGGAAGACCACATAGATTTCCCACGATTCGCGAGCTTGTTTCAATCCTTTGACCAAGTCCAGCAAACATCGTTCCGCACCGCCGTTCGCCCGTTTTCCGTGAGAAAAGAAGAGAATCTTCATGTCCGTTTTCATTTTATTTTTCGGGTTAGGAGATAATATCGAGCCACCAATTTTCCCCAGAACTCACTACGGGCATAGGCCTTTAACAGCTTGCGGTAACGTCGTGCAGGCCGTCGGTGTAACAGGTCGGGAAATTGTTTTTCTATTTCCATAGCCCTTCGGGCGAGTCGGGGTGCTTCTTGGAACCACCGTTTGCTCAATAACAGAACGATCGCACCTAATTCGACATTTGCCAGAGCTTCTTCCACTTGGGGATAAGTGGGTTTGTCTTGGTAGAACCGGCGTTGCAGTTGCGGATATAATTCGATGTCGCGGGCTTTCTTTTCGGAAAAAGATCCGAAAGAAATGGAATCATTACGAATAACATAGTGTAGCAACGGGTGGGATTCCAGAACGACTATTTTGTTTGCGAAATAGGTTAGTTGGGAAGCTAAATAGGCATCTTCGCCATAATTCAAGCCTTTTTCGAAGTGTACTTCTGCATAAAGAGATCGTTTATGCAGATAAGAGCAAACCGACCAATAATTGCGACAGAATGCCATCGATTGAAAAAAGGAGACCGAATCGTAAACTCCCGGAGCGGGGCGGGACGATCTTTTTTTCTTTTCATCTACATAGTCGAACCAAAATGGAAAGACCACCATGTCGGCGGCATCTTCTATGGCCTTATTGTAAAGCAGTTCTATGGCGTCGGGTTCGAGGAAATCGTCACCGTCGAGGTGTTGTATATATTCGCCTTGTGCGGCTTCTATTCCCGATTTACGGGCGTAGGCAAGTCCCTCGTTGGATTTGTCGATGACGACGATGCGAGAGTCTTTGTCGGCATATCGGGCGATGATTTCCGGCGAGTTGTCGGTACTGCCGTCGTTGACGACAATGATTTCTATGTCGGGGAATGTCTGGGCGACGACCGAGTCGAGACATTTTTCGAGTTGTTTACTGACGTTGTAGACGGGTATGACGACAGATACTTTGGGTGGCATTATTTGATTTTCTTTTTGCAAATATAATATTGGGCGTACAATCTTCCTAATAAACCGCTGCGAGCATAAAGCGTAAACAGTTTATGAAAGGCCTTGATTTGGGGAATACGTTTGAGATCGGGATACTGTTTCAGGATAGCATGAGATTCCCGGCTCAGAGTACGGGCATCCTTAAACCAACGTTTACTCAATAGGGTATTGTTTGCCTGTATGCGAATGGCTCCGAGTGCTTTTTGTAAAGAACCGTATTCGGGTTTGTCTTTGAGAAAATCGTTTACCAATGAAGGGTAGAGAAGAATATCTCTTGCTTTCTTTTCATTGAAACGACTGTTGGTAATGGAGCTTTCCCGTATGATATAATGAAGAAGTGGTTTACTCTTCAATACGGAGATTCGGGAGGAAAAATAAACCAGTTGCGTGGTGAGAAAAACATCTTCGCCGTAGTTCAGTCCCTTGTGGAATGTAACACCGTTTGCGTAGAGACTTCGTTTGTGCAGATAGCTCCATACTCCCCAATGGGCTTTGGAAAAAGCGATTGCCGAAAAAAACTCCGTGTTGGTAAAATGCTCGTCGGCTATCTCTATGGAACACTCGGATTTCCCGGATTCGATATAGTCGAGGGAGAATGGGAAGACTACCATATCGGCATCTTCTTCTTTGGCTTTACGGTAGAGCAGTTCTATGGCATCGAATTCTAAATAATCGTCGCCGTCGAGGTGATAGATGTACGTTCCCCGTGCTGCCTCGATGCCCGATTTACGGGCGTAGGCAAGTCCCTCGTTGGATTTGTCGATGACGACGATACGAGAGTCTTTGTCGGCATATCGGGCGATGATTTCCGGCGAGTTGTCGGTACTGCCGTCGTTGACGACGATGATTTCTATGTCGGGGAATGTCTGAGCGACGACCGAGTCGAGACATTTTTCAAGGTATTTCCCGATGTTATAAACCGGTATGACGATAGAGACGGCAGGCATAGTTCCGTTAGGCTTTGATTTTTCCTTTGTGTACATAGTAGTTGGTATAGAGTTTTCCCAACCACGGACAGCGTGCATACAGGCGAATGAGTTTAGTGAATCTTCGGACTTCTTCCAGTTGTTCCAGAGCCGGATATTTGGCGAGACTCTCTGCCATAAATCGACAGCGCTCCGTCATTCCTTCCCGCCAGTTTTTAAGTAACAGCAGGAAGTAAGCTCTGAACCGTATGTAAACGATGTCCTCTGTGAACTGCCTATTTTCGGGCGTACCTTCGAGAAAGGTTTCGATGAGGTTGGGGAATAGCAAGACGTTTTCGGTCTTTTTTCGGGTCATTCCTGTTTGTGTGACAGAACTTTCCCGAATCACATAGTGGTACAGAGGCTTGTCCCTGAGAGTTACGATTTTTTTTGACCGGTAGGCGATTTGTATGCTTTGGTAAGCGTCCTCTCCATAAGTGAGATTTTGCAAGTAGTCGATGGGAACAGCATGTAGATCGCGACGTTGGAAAAGGAATACTAAATTCCAACGGTAGTCTTCGTGTGCCATCGTATGGATAGCCGAGATATTATTGTATTCGTCTTGTGTCCAAAATGGCGGTTCTTTTTGTCCGCGAGGTGAATCTATGAGAAACCGCATGATGACTATATCGGCATCGGTTTCTTCTGCTCGTTTGAAAAGCAGTTCGCAAGCATCGGGTTCGAGGAAATCGTCCCCGTCGAGATGTTGTACATATTTTCCGTGTGCTGCTTCGATACCCGATTTACGAGCATAAGCAAGACCCTCGTTCGGTTTGTCGACAATAACGATACGGGAATCTTTCCGGGCATACTGCGTAATGATATCCAAAGAGTTATCGGTACTGCCGTCGTTGACGACAATGATTTCGATATCTTTCAAGGTTTGACCGATAACCGAATCGAGGCACTTTTCGAGATGTTTCTCTATATTGTAAACCGGTATGATGACAGATACACTGGGTTGCATAGGACCATGCGTTTTTATATTCGTATTTTTCCTTTGCGAATATAATATTTCATATACAATTTTCCTAAAATAGAGGAGAAACTATATAGATGAATGAGCTTGGTGAACCGTTTTACTTCGGATATCTCTTTCAATCGGGGATATTTTTTCAAGCTGTGAGACATAAATCGGCATCGAGCTTTCATACCGGTTTCCCAATTTTTTAACAACAAAATAAGATATGCCTGAAATTTAATGTAAACGATGTCTTCCCGAAACATTTCGCTATCAGGAGTCTGTTGTAAGAACCGTTCGATGAATTGCGGGTATAATTCTATACTCTCGGCTTTTTGCTGCGTCATGGCATGTTGCGATACGGAACTGTCCCGGACGGTGTAGTGGTACAGGATTTTGTCCCGTAATGTCACTATCTTTTGGGCTCGGTAGGTCAATTGGGTAATTTGATAGGCATCTTCTCCGAAAATAAGCTGTGGAGGGCAGTCCACCGGACGATCGAACAACTCTTTCCTCATGAGGCGAGACCAAAGACTCCATCGGAACTCCTCGTGCGCCATCGTGTGAATGGCTGTAACCGGGTCGTATTCGTCTTGTGACCAGAACCGGGGTTCTTCTTTATGCTGAGGATACTCGATGTCGAACCGCATGATGACCATGTCGGCGCTGGTCGCTTGCGCTTTTCTCAGAAGCCGTTCGCAGGCGTCGGGGGCTAAGTGGTCGTCCCCGTCGACAAACAGAATGTACAGCCCCGTTGCCTGCGCTATTCCGCAATTTCGTGCCGATACGACCCCTCCGTTTGTTTTGTGAATGGCGACGATACGGGAATCGGTTCGGGCATATCGGTCTATAATTCGGGACGAGTCGTCTGTACTGCCGTCGTCGACAACGATGATTTCGATCTCTTTCAAGGTTTGACCTACAATCGAGTCGAGGCATTTACCGATATACCGTTCTATATTATAAACGGGTATGATGACAGATATGAAGGGCTGCATGTTTAGTGCGATTTAATGCCGAATATTTTTTTGAACCTGCGGACGATTTTGTATTTCGATCTTTTGAGCCGATAGCTCCAAATATCGTTTTTATAGGGAGTCTTTTTCAGATAGTCGAAATACAGGCGGCTTTGCGGATTGGGACACTTCCAAACAGACCAGGGTTTCGCTCTTCCCGTGTAGTGAACGATGACGGCTTTGTCTCTTTCTTGGGGATGCTTGATAGCGTTCTCGGTCGTGAAGTTATACCTTTCGGGCAACTCTTTGACTCGGCCGCGGCACACGATATTGATAATATCTTGGTCTTGGAATTGTATCTGTTTTCCCAGCGAGATAGTTGTTTCGCATAGTTTTTCGTATATCTTTTCTTCCCGCATTTTGGGTATGTTCAGGAGTAATACTCCGGCATTGATATACAGCTCGTCGGACGAGAAGCCTATCTGAGGTTTATAGTTGATATTTTCTATCCACAGGTCGTGAACGCCGGCACATAGATAGTCGGTGATGTCTGTGTCCCATAACTTTTCTAATGAGCCGTTTACCACTAAATCGCCGTCGAGGTACAGCGCTTTGTCGAGTTGGGGGGATAGTTCGGGAATGATATATCGGTAGTAGCTTACAGGAGATACCAAATAATCTATATTACGGTGAAAAGAATCGAATATTTTTTCTGTAATGAGTTGATAATGAATGGAGCAGTTGGCGTATTGTTTTTCTACTCGACTAAAACGCCCCTTGTTCTTTTCCGAAATATAGTCTGTCAATAAATAAAAATGGCAATGACGGTTCGGGGTATTTGTCAAGACAGATACCATTGTCACGCAATAGTGCGATGTGTAACTGTCGTTCAGGGCGAAAAATATATGGAGGTTGTCCATCGAGGTGTTCGGTTTTAATTAGAATCGATATATGAATCGAAAGTTTTCCAATTTCTATTATGACAAAGATAATATTTATAAATAGATAAGAGAAAGCTATCGGTTGAAATTTCCGGTTCGGTAGAAAATCCGTGGGGTTGGCAATGAAATTCTTGTCGATAACCACATACCGGACTTTTGGGAGGGGCTGATTCTTGCTTAATTAAAACCTCCTTCCTGGCCGTGCCCCACAATACTACGGGACACGGCCAGGGGAGAGGTTGAGATGTATTTCTCTTTCGCCTCTGCTTCGATTTTATGTGCAGTACCCCGTAATGCTACCGGATACGGTAGAGGGAGAAAGGGATACCCAATGTTGGTATTACACCTTCTCCCCTGTGTTTTGCAATGCAAAATATAGGGGAGAGACCGAAGAAACGTTAGTTTCTGAGGAGAGGGGTTGAGAAATATTACAAGGAATTTTTTTGACAGTGTTTTTTTAACCCCCTCGTCCTGCGGACACTCCCCCTATATTCCCTAACGGAAACACAGGGGGAGAGGATTGAAAGTGGTGTTTCAGTTTCGGTATAAGGATACATTGTGCACTTCTCCCCTGTGTTTTGTAGCGCAAAATATAGGGGAGAAACAGAGGAGCGATAGCGACGAAGAGGGGGATTGGAAAGATAGTATACCGAGAATTGTTTAAACAGAAAAAGAGCAGTGGATTCCACTGCTCTTTTTCTGTTGGCTTACCAGGATTCGAACCTAGACAAACAGAACCAAAACCTGTTGTGCTGCCATTACACCATAAGCCAAACTCTATGCTTTGAGGGCTTATCCTCAAAAGCGAGGCAAAGATAATCGGTTTTTATTTCTTTGCCAAATTTTGAGCGAATTATTTTGCAATGAGCAGATAATAATTCTTTTTCCCGCGTTGTACAATGATATATTTATTGTTCAATAGGTAAGTTGTATCGATCTTCGTGTCGGGAGCGGCGAGTTTCTCTTTGTTGATGGATACGCCGCCGCCTTGTGTCAGCTTCCGCATTTCGCCTTTCGACGGGAATATGGCAGCTACTTCGGTCGTCAGCTCTACGGCCGGAATGCCTCCAAGAACGGTATCGCGAGATATTTCGAATTGGGGTACGCCTTCAAACACGGCGAGCAAGGTATCTTCGTCGAGTTTATGGAGTTGCTCCGATGTCGAGTTACCGAATAGTATATTAGAGGCTTCGACAGCGGCTTCGTAATCGGCTTCGGAGTGTACCATTACGGTAACCTCTTTGGCCAGACGTTTTTGCAATACGCGCAAGTGCGGAGCTTCGTCGTGCTCGGCACTCAGAGCCTCTATTTCTTCTTTGGAGATCGATGTGAAGATTTTGATGTAGCGTTTGGCATCCTCGTCGCTTACGTTCAGCCAGAACTGATAAAATTTGTAAGGGGAGGTGTAACGAGCATCCAACCATACGTTGCCCGATTCGGTTTTCCCGAATTTCGTTCCGTCGGCTTTGGTCACGAGCGGGCAGGTGAGGGCGAATACTTCCCCGCCGTTCGTGCGGCGTATAAGTTCCGCTCCGGTAGTGATATTACCCCATTGATCGGATCCCCCTAATTGCAACTTGCAATTCTTGGTCTCGTAGAGGTGCAGGAAATCATAACCTTGTAGAAGCTGATAAGTAAATTCGGTGAAGGAGAGCCCGTCTCTGGCTTCGCCGTTCAGACGTTTTTGAACCGAATCTTTTGCCATCATGTAATTCACGGTGATGTGTTTACCTACGGTACGGGCAAAATCGAGGAATGAAAAGTCTTTCATCCAATCGTAGTTATTCACCAGTTCGGCATGATTGGGAGCATCCGAGTCGAAGTCGAGAAATTTGCTCAGTTGTTTTTTGATACATTCCTGATTGTGGCGCAAGGTGTTTTCGTCCAAAAGGTTACGTTCTTGCGATTTTCCCGACGGGTCGCCTATCATGCCGGTTGCACCGCCCAACAACGCTATGGGTTTGTGGCCGCACCGTTGAAAATGTCGCAACATCATAACGCCGCATAAGTGGCCGATGTGAAGCGAATCGGCTGTGGGGTCGATACCTAAATAGGCTGTGACTATTCCTTTTTCAAAAAGTTCTTCGGTTCCCGGCATCATGGTGTGTACCATTCCGCGCCATTTTAATTCTTCTACAAAATTCATCGAATGAAAACTTAATTTAATGTTGATTGTTTCGATGCAAAAGTACGACTCTTTATCGAAAGAAACAATCTTTTGAAATAAACAGGCCATAAAAATGCCGATTATTTGTTTTTTCGATTATTCGGTTTATTTTAAATTATAATTGAACGATTTGATTAACTTTGCGCAAACCTATTTTCAGTATTCGTTATGGGGAAAAATGAACCGGAGGCCAAGCAATGGTTTGCCATTCGGGTGACATACAGCCGAGAGATGGCATTGAAGGAATATTTAGACCGCTGCCGCATGGAATCTTTTATACCTATGTCGTATAAGGAGGTAATAAAAGGCGAGCGAAAGGTGAGAAAGTTGGTCCCGGTTATTCATAATCTTGTTTTTGTCCGGTCCACTCGGGAAAAGTTAGATGAGATAAAGCGGGATATCTCTTTGAAAGTCCCCATACGCTATATCATGGACCGGGAAACTCGCAGGCCGTTAGTCGTTCCCGACAGACAGATGCACAGCTTTATAGCGGTGGCGGGTGCTTATGACGAACAGATTGTTTATTTAGACCCGACGATTGTCTCTCTGCGGGAGGGCGATCGGGTGCGTATCGTCGGGGGAGTCTTTTCGGGGGTCGAGGGTATTTTCATTCGTATTAAGGGAGATCGCCGTGTCGTCGTATCGATAGAAGGGGTCATGGCTGTGGCAACGGCATTTGTACATCCGTCGTTGATCGAACCGGTATTGCAAAAGTAAAATATTAATAAAATAATATTATGCTTGACCAATGGTGTGAAATATTTATATATTTGCATTTATTTAATAAAAAATAATGATATGAAACTATTGATGAAAAGAGCTTTTACAGTGGTTTTAGCTGCGGTTTTATTATTCGGTTGCGGGGAAGACAACAACAAAACAGGTGGTAACGAGTTGACTCCTCAAGAGAACAAAGCTAAATTGGAACAGTGTGCGATGGAGGTTCTGGGAAAAATTAATCCTCAGGACCATAAAACGTTGGTAGAGACTATCGATGCGTTTGCCTATAAAGCCGATTATGGCTTGTTTGAAGATGAAATCGGGCCGACTCCGGGTGAAGGTATCGAACCTAATCCGATGGGAATGATGAGTGTAATTCGTAAAGCTGTAACGACTTACAATCCCGTTGTGTTGAGTGTATTGGCTACCGAAGTGGATTATATAGCTATTCCAACGGGTATTTACACATTCGATGAAGTTGCCCGTGAATGGGTGGAGACTCCGTCGGCCGAGGTCCTCGAATTTGTGTTTGAAGTCGAAGGTGTCGAGTCGTCCATCTCGATACGAAAAAGCGGAAAAGAAACACAAATACAAACCGACGAAAATACTATCGTCTTTGTTCCTGAACATGTGACGATGACAGTCAATAAGGGAGCTGATAAATTGGCCGAATTGTCGGTAAATAATACTACATTGGATATCAATTCCTTGAAATTCGATAGCGAGATAGCGTTGAAAACAAATGCCGATTATACGTGGGCAGTCCATGTTGATATATCACCTTCCGAAGCTGTGGCTTCTGCTTCGATGGAGATCGCTTCTGCCAATATCGTGAGTGTTGTTGCTGGACTCCAATTAGATGCTTCCAAAGTCAATCCTCAAATGACAGAAGATGATCTTATTGCTTCCATCTTGTCGGCTACGACTACATCGGTTGTGAATTCTCAGTTGATGGTAGCTGGTACAGCTCCTAAAATTCAAGAGATGATTTATGCCTTGAATAATATCAATGCTTCTACCGATAAGGAATATGCTATTGCCGAAGCTGCTGTATACAATCAATATATGGACGTGAACATGCAATACACAGGAGACGGGGTTCCGTTCGCCTCAGTCGAGGCACAGCCTTATTTGGAATATGAATATAGTTATGGAGACACTCACTATGAATATTATGAAGTGGAGCCGGTCATTGTATTTGCATCCGATAATTCGAGATACAGTTTCGAAGAGTATTTCAATGAAGCCGATTTCGGTAATGTACTTCAAAGTGTAATGACATTGTGCGATCAATTTGTTTCGTTCGTGAAATATTGCAAATAAGAAATTAATAATTTCAGATAAAAAGAGGCGCTTTTTTAAGCGCCTCTTTTTTTACTCTTGACAATCCCGACGGACAATCAGATCGTACATTTTTACACCATATCCACACCAAATCCCCAATCCTCCCTGTACATTGGATTTTAGGTTTGTATTGCTGGGGAATAACGGATTTTGGCCATTGGTTATTTCATTTTCATAACTGTTCCAAAAGTCGAAACCATGCTGAGGTATTTGGGTAAATTTTACTTGTACGGTATCGTCTATGCTATAAAATGGGATAAATTTAGTCGTGTAGGTAAAATGTACTCCTTTATAAACCGGAATGGCTGTTTGACTGTCTTTAACGATAGCATCGTCTATGGTACCGAGAAAAGAAGAATAGAACCGGCCCTCCTTATTGGTTACCCGTGTGAAAAATTTGTAATAGTTCTTTTCCGAGGAGTCGTCGTTTATATAGGCACTGATTTGAAATAGGGTGTCATTGTCGGCGCTGCGGGTTACTTTTATATCAGATAAAGGAACGGGACGAGGTATCGTAGTAACGGCAGTGACCGTTTGCCCCGAATATTCTACTGTGAGCGTGTAGGTTTTTCCGGGTTCGCCCGTCATCATGCTTCCCCGATAGATAAACGGCGGGGTATAATCGGTATCTATACGTCCGGTAAGTACCTCTGTTGTTTGCCCGTCGCTCACGGTGACTTTTGCCCAGCGGATAGGAATTTCTGAGAAAGCCAGACTATCTACTACCGAGTTAAGCGGGCGGGTTTGGGAAAGGCACACGTAGGCGACATTTCCCGATTCTATCCAACCGTCTACTACAATTTTCGGTTCGAAGTCCTCGACCTCGAAGTCCCATTTCACTTTACAACTGCCGAGGGTGACTATTGATATCAGGAGTATGTAGGCATACTTGCTCATGAAAGTTTAAAATTTAAATGAATAACTGATAGAGGGTATGATTCCGTAAATGGATTTTCCCCTCTTACGGATAATCAGTTGGTCTTTTTTACCATTTTTATCTTTGTCTTGTATGATGTCGACAGCCAAATATGCAGGATTATTTCGGTTGTAAGCATTATATAAGGAGATATTTATGACTTGCTCGGTGTTCTTCTTTTTGGAAATCCAGTAATTCGCCGATAGATCGAGTCTGTGATAAGCCGGCATGCGCCCGCCGTTATGCGGTCCATATTCGCAAACGGCATTTTCTCCGACAAGATACATGCTTTCGGGCATGGTGAGGGCATTTCCCGTTGCATAGACAAAGACGGCGGAGCAATCCCAACGGCGGTTTATTCTGTAATTGGCTACGATCGATAGGTCGTGTCGCCGGTCTTGTTTGGCCGGATAAGGTTTTCCGTCGTTTATTTGTGCTGTGTGGCGATATGCCCAGCCGAGAGCATACCCTATCCAGCCGGTCAATCGACCTCGGTTTTTTCGAAGCATGAGTTCCATACCGTAGTTATATCCCCCGCCGATATAGATTTTGTCTTCGATAATATATTGTTGACTGATCATGTCGATGAGGGCTCCGGCCGATTCCATTTGGTTGTGCAGCCGTTTGTAGTAAAGCTCCGATGAAAATTCGTAGTTGTCTTGGTCGAGAGCTATGCTGTACCCGGCAGAAAAAGAATGCGCTCGTTGGGGCGGAATGTTGCGAGATGCCGGCATCCAGAAATCGGTAGGAAATCCGATACTCGAAGAAGATACTTGCCCGATATATTGTCGGGTGAGGTTATAGCTTAATGAGATCCGTTGGTTGCTTCCCGGTAGGAAATAAAGGGCAATTCTCGGTTCGAAACCTCCGTAGAACTTGATGAGTTCTCCTTTTCCATAAGTTTGAGTGTTGATAATTTCTCCTTGTCGGTAGGTATGGTAATTGAACTTTCCGAATTGAGCCGTTCCGCTATATCTTAATCCAGCTTCTGCCGATAGACGGGGGGAGAAAAAGTATTTGCCATTTATGAATAGAGCGCCTTCGTGTATGCGATATAACCGACTGTCCGGGTCGGTGTGTATGGTATAAGCGCCTTGTGTTTCCACAATTTGAGGATACATGTGATGATATACATATTCCAGCCCGTATGTACCGAGAAATTTTTCTTCCCGAAAGGAGAAGATATTTTTATATCCGTAATCGGTAATTTCGGAAGGAAGCCAAGCTGTAAATTGATTTTGAGAAATGCTCAGTCTGTTTTTATACCGAGTGATGTAGAATGTATGAGTCATCTCTCCGATTCTCCCTAATGGCCTGTTCCACAGTATCGAAGCTGCTATATTGCTCCATTTGATACGTCCTTCTGTTTGGTATATGCCGGTTTCGATATCGAGGTAATCGCTTCCGTAATAAAAATTAGCGGTTACTTTATCTTTTTCCGAAGGTTGGAATACGAAAGTGGCATTATAATCTTCGAAATCATAATCGACCGGAGTGTCGGTCATTTTGGTTGTAAGAGGTTTTACCAAAAGTCCCAGATAGGTTTTTCTCCCCGACAGATATACCGAAACTTTCTTTCCGAGGGGTAAAGCTACCGTAGCTTGCGAGGCGATTATTCCGATGTTACCGGAAACAGTCGGTTTGGAGACGAGTGTGTCTCGTGTTTGCATATCGAGAGTTGCGGATAGCCTACCGCCTTTGGAGGCGTCGAGGTGAGATTTATAAAGTGTAAAGGTATTCATGTGCCCACTATTGAATACCGAGAAAAAACCCAGCATGTGCATAGCATTGTATATGGGAGCTCCGTTCAGAAGTATCTGGTTGTGAGATGATTCGCTTCCTCGCACATAAAATCCCGAGTTTAGTTCTCCGGTAGTCAATACACCCGGCATTAGCTTCATGGTTCTTAAAGCATCGGTTTCACCCAAAAAACGAGGCAAGGTGTTTAGTTCGGCGACATTCAATTTTATTTTCCCGGAAAGAAGGCCCGACAAGATTTTCCGTTGTTGCCAAGCTGTTATTTCTACTTCTTTCAGCGTATGGCGAGTATCTGTCGTGTCCTTTTTTTCGACAGATTGGGAAAAGCTGGAGAAGCAGTTCAATGCGACTAATAGGAATATCGTGATTTTTTGATACACAGTTTTTTCTTAAAAAATAATGTGAGCGAAGACAGACGCAATTTAGGTATTTCTGTCGTAGAACAATCCGTTATTCATTTTATGCAAAGATAGCGAAAGGTGAGTGCTGAGGCAAACGGAAATCCTATTTCCGACTTGACTATGCCGAACCGCACCTATCTTCATAGTTACAAAGATAGTGAAAGATGAGTATCGGAAAAAGAGAACTCGCCTGTTTTTCATTCCGGATTGCATCCTATTTTCGTGTTCTCGACAAAGGTATGTGGGCTCAGTAGATAATTAGTGAGGACTGTCTTTTTATATTTCTACCCCTATATAATCTTTTTAACCCCCCTCGCCCTACGGGCACTCCCCCTATATTTCTTCGGAAACACAGGGGGAGAGGATTGAAAAGTAGCCTTTTCTCCCTATGTTGTTTTGCAACTCCCTGTAATACTACGGGGCATGGCAGGGAGAGAGGGGGGACTTAATTTTGTTACTGCTGTTGGTATTGCTCTTTCTCCCCTGTGTTTTGCAGTGCAAAATATAGGGGAGAGACCGAAGGAACGGTAGTTTCTGAGGAGAGGGGTTAGAAAGATTGTTCGATTGTTGTATTGTTTAACCCCTCCGTCACTATGTGCCACTTCCCCTATATGGCTAACGCCACACCAGAGGAGGAGATATATAATCCATCTCATTCGCTAAAATTCAGGGCTATCCCCACGGATTTTCTACTGAATCGTGATGTGAGTCGAGTCGGTAATACAAGCGAATGATAAGCAGGAGGGAATAGTAGTTTAGTCTTATTGTCGGGATTGCGGGGAAAACGTAAAGATTCGCGAGATGTTTTCCTTTATCGATTTGCGTAATCGGTGAGTCGAGAGATTACGTATGCGTGCCGCTTTCCTATATAGTTTATCGATAGGCATGTTGCCCTCGTCTGTTTCTAAAAACAGGCGGTCGAGTGGTACGGATTTCAAAGATTCGTGGTTGTAATATTCTCCGAAGGAGAGATATAGCCCTTCTCGAATCAGCTGCCCTGCGGTTTCGGGTTTCCCTCTGAATCCGTGTATAATCCACGGTTGTTTAGGTTTTTCTGCTTTATGGATGCGGATTATGTCGTCGTATGCTTTGACGGCGTGTATGACGAGTGGCTTGTGCCACTTTTCAGAGAGATATATGTGATGTTTGAAGTATTCCGATTGTTCTTCATAGCCGACTCCGCTTTTGAGTCTGTCGAGTCCCGTCTCGCCGATCGCCACGACTTGCTCGTTTCGTACGATCGTTTCCAGCAGAGGGAATGTTTCTTTGGAGCGGGAGGTCAGGCTCCACGGGTGCATCCCGACGGAGTAGAACTTTCCCGGTTCGGGGTGGAACTCTTCGGGGGTCGTGCTAATGATGGCTCCGTAGTGGTCGTGGTGCGTGTGAATATCGGTCGGCGTTTTAATCGGGACGGGATCGTAACCGCTACCACCCCACGGGTGACAGCTCAGGATACGTTTGACGGTCAGCCACAAACCTTTTAACGGGCCATGTATCTGTATGGCATCGATAGCATATTGCGAACAGGTGGGTACATATCGGCACGATGGAGGTAGCATGGGGGAAATACATGCCTTGTAAAAACGGATAGGAAGCAGGAGTATGGCCGATAGCAGTTTTTTCATGACGTCAGGACGGGGTTTGTTGCGATTCTATTTTCCGGGCCAGACGTTCCAGAATTTCAACGACTTTCTTCTCTATAAAATGAAAATCGTTCAAGTTTTTATCGAGGTAAAGAAAGGCTAAATGTGCGGTTCGGCTTTGCCGCGATAGCGGTTCTGTCAGAATCTGCTTGTTAAGCCGATAGGCTTCTCTTATCCGGCGACGCAAATATACCCGTTTGACGGCGCGTTTAAAGTTCCGTTTGGGGATATTGATAAAGAAACGTGGCGGAGCGCTTTCGCTGTCGTCTATGCGATAAACGACACGAATCGGATAGACGATAAAAGAACTCCCTTCGGCAAACAGTCGGTCGATTGCCGTTCGGCTACACAACTTTTCGTTTTTGGGGAGTTTGTGGTCGTTCATCGGTTTTGAAAATAAAACCTCATAAGCGCCTCCTTCCGGTAAAAGACGATTATGAGGTTCGGGTTTGAGGTAAAAAAGGGTTTATTTCTTTTTACTTTGTTCTTTTAAGAAGAGGTCTAAGGCTGCGGTCATCGACGGAGCTCCGGGTGACGGAGCCTCGATGTCGAGTCTCAAGCCGGCATCCCGTACGGCTTGTGCCGTAGTGGGGCCGAATGTCCCGATTTTTATGTCGTCTTGTTTGAAATCGGGGAAATTCTTGGTCAGCGATTTGATACCCGATGGGCTGAAAAACAGAAGCATATCGTAATCGAACGGTTCATCGGGCCCGAAGTCGTTGCTTACGGTACGATACATAATGGCCTTCGTATAGTTGATTTTATGCTTCTCTAATACAGAAGTTTGCTCTTTATGTACATCGGAAACCGGGAAGAGGAATTTTTCGCCGGAGTGTTTGAGCAACGAAGGCACTAAGTCGTCCAGCTTTCCAGAGTTCCCGAAAAATATTTTGCGTTTGCGATAGATGATGTATTTCTGTAAATAAAGGGCGATGGCCTCTGTCGTACAGAAGTATTTCATCGTTTCCGGTATGGTAACACGCAGTTCTTCGCACAGACGGAAGAAATGGTCAATAGCGGTGCGTGCCGTGAAAATAACGGCAGTGTACTCGGGTATGGATATTTTCTGCTGTCTGAATTCTTTGGAGGTCAGACCTTCTACTTTGATAAAAGGACGAAAAACGATATTTACACCATATTTTTCTGCAATATCGTAGTAGGGAGATTTTTCGGAACTCGGCTTGGGCTGAGAAACAAGAATTTTCTTAATTTTCAAAGCTGCTGTATTTTTAGTTCGACAAAATTATATATCAATATACTTGATCTATATACCCAAAATAGGGGGGTGATTTCGAGGGCACAAAGGTACACAATAAAATAGAATAAATCTAATATATTGCGGTAAAAAATCTTAAACCCTTTATAAATAAACAAGATACGAGAGATTAGATAGATAAGTGCCGCTGTGACGAACATGATTTTTTCCAAAGGAGGAATGAAGGTCATCGCGAGTATCGACAAGGCGAGAGGAATGCCTATCAAGGAATTGATCGATACGAAGCTGTCTATCCACTTACGGGTATGTGTGGCATCGGTAAATAACCGCCCGATTCCGGTATAAATCCATTTTTGAAGGTAATAATAACAAAATGCGATGACTCCTCCGCAACAAATCCCTATTCCGATCATTTCGGATAGGGAAGGTATATGCCGACTTACAAGTTCGAATAGGCAGAAGCCTTCGGAGATGAAAGTCATGATCAACAATACGGCCCGGAGTTGGGTTTCTCTCACGGTAGTATCGTCGAACAGGTTTTGTCTCTCCTTTACGTTGAGCGAATTGCGGAGCACTTCACCCAAATATTTGATTCCTTTTTTGAACGTGAAAGCGAACAGTAAGAAAACAATGAGAACGAGGCCGACGATTACGGGATCGTTCATGGGTGTTTCGGGTATTTTTTCAGACGGGAATCCTTCGGGTATGGCGATTATGGTTTCTTGCAGGTCTTTCAGCGGATCGGTCTCTTTCAAGGGAGTACTTCGCTCGAATCCATGTATGTATCGCGGCACGAAAACCTCGGGAGTACCGGCGGGCGACTGGGCTTGCGCGGTATCGGCGGGAATGGCGGTATGTGCGGCGGGGACAGGCATGATTATATGGCTGCGATTTTGCGAATGTTTTTATCCCATACGGGCATGTTTTGAATAGCGTCGACAGCTTCTTGGGGGGTCTGTGCGACTTGCCACATGCGGGCGTGCTCCTGCCTCATGAAGTTTTCGCCGATGGCGTTATGAAGCATTTCTATCAACGGGTTATAGTATCCGTCTATGTTCAATATGACGATGGGGTTGAGAAACAGTCCGAGTTGTTTCCATGTGATTATCTCGAAGAGCTCTTCCATCGTTCCGCAACCGCCCGGTAAAGCGATGACGGCATCGGCTTCTTGTGCCATGCGTTCTTTCCGTTCATGCATGTCGGCGGTTACGATGGTCTCGGTCAAACCCTTATGACACCAACCTTCGTCGATCATAAACCGGGGTATTACACCCAATACTTCGCCTCCGTTTTCGAGAACACTGTCGGCCAGAGTACCCATCAGACCTTGATTGCCGGCGCCGCAAACGCATCGCATTCCGTTTTGTGCGAGAAGTCTGCCTGTTTCGCGGGCGGCTTCGAAATAGCGAGGATTTATTTTTGAGCTGGATGCGCAATAAACGCAAACCGATTTTATCTTTTTCATTGTCACGTATTTGAATCGGTTGCAAAGTTAACGCTTTTTCCCGAAAGAGAACCCTTCGGCACAAGCGACGTTATAACCATTTGTTTTCGCGATACCATTTCACGCATTCGTTCACGCCTCGTTCCAAGCTGTATTGCGGAGAAAAACCGAGCTCGTTTTGAGCGTCCGAAATATCGCAAATCCAGTTGCGTTGTTTCATGATACGGAATTTATCCCGATTTAATGTGCTGGTTTTTCCCAGCACGATAGCTCCTTTTTCGGCAATGACCGATACGACCCAAAGCAACCACACCGGAATTTTGACAGGGACAACCCTGCGCTTTCCCAAAGCGGTCGCTACATATCGGCGAAACTGGGACGAAGTGTATGCTTTTCCTTCCGAGAGGAAGTACCCCCGCCGAACGACTCCCCGGTCTATGGCTTTGAAGATAGCTTGTACCAAATCTTTCACGTAAATGAAGGTGATGAGTTGAGGTTTGAACCCGACGATGAAATCGAATCCGTATTTGATACTTTTCATCATCAGGTAGTAATCTCGCTCATAGGGGCCATATACTCCGGTGGGACGCATGACCACGTAGGGGAATCCTTCCAACGATTCTAAATGTCGCTCGGCTTTCAGCTTGCTTTTTCCGTATCGGGTATTGGGGTGAGGGGTGTCGGTGGGGCGTATGGGGGTGAAGTTTTTTTCGTCGCCGACTCCCCATGCTCCGAGGCTGCTCGTCATGATGAATTGTTTAGGAACCATTTCTGTTTCGACGAGGGCTTCGGTGAAATTTTTCACAAAGCCGTAGTTGATTCGATCGAAGTCATCGGGATTTTTACATTTTGTAACTCCCAGATTATAAACGATATAGTCCCATGCTCCGTATTCCCCTTTATGCGATAGTAGTTGGTCGGTAAGAATTTTTTTGTTACCGTAATTGAAGTCGATAAAGCGGATTGCGGGGTCGGAAAGATGCTCGCGAGAAGTCGTTTTGCGCACACCCGCCCAAGTTTCGTACCCTCGCGACAGCGCCTCTTCGACGATAAATCCGCCGATGAATCCGCCGGCTCCGGTAATCAAAATTTTCATGCTCATAAACGCTGTTTGTTTGTGCGTGTAAAAGTAATAAGAAACCTTGTAAATGGGATTAGCGATACTGTTATTTTGTGAAATATAGCCGATAAACTATTATAAAAAGTTTATAAAGAGGGGAGATTGACAATCTTTGTTATCTTTGCAATATTTTTGTGGCCGGAATGTGAAAATGAACCGGATTTCGATGATTGACGAAATGGATTTGTTTTTGCCGTCGGGTGTGTTGTCTTTGTTGCGGATTACAAGGACCCGATGTTTTCGGTCGAGATGAAAGGAAAAAATTATAAATATAACAAATGAAACGGTACAAATTACTGAACAATGTTTTGGGGTGGGTAGTCTTTGTTATCGCAGCGGTTACCTATATCCTTACTTTGGAATCCACGGCCAGTTTTTGGGACTGTGGTGAGTTTATAGCATCGGGTTATAAGTTGGAAGTGGGTCACCCGCCGGGTAATCCCATATTTATGTTGACGGCGCGATTCTTTGCCAATTTTGCTTCTTCTCCCTCCGAGGTCGCCTATATGGTAAACCTTATGTCGGGGTTGTTAAGCGCTGCCACCATACTGTTGTTGTTCTGGACGATCACCCGTTTGGCGCAGAAGATCGTTTTGCGTGAGGGAGAGACAGAAGAGACGATGTCGCTCGGGCAGATGATTGCAATTCTCGGTTGCGGGTTGGTAGGAGCTTTGGCCTATGCGTGGTCCGATACATTTTGGTTCTCGGCGGTGGAAGGCGAAGTTTATGCCTATTCGTCGTTCTGTACCGCATTGGTGTTTTGGCTTATCCTCAAATGGGAAAGCGTGGCCGACCTGCCGCATGCCAACCGTTACATTATTTTGATAGCCTATATCATAGGAGTTTCGATTGCGGTTCACCTGTTGAATCTTTTGTGTATCCCGGCCATCGTATTGGTTTATTATTACCGTAAGTATAAAAATACCGATTTAAAGGGTTCTTTAATTGCCCTGTTGGTATCGTTCGTGTTGATCGTGCTTCTGCTTTACGGTCTGGTTCCGGGTTTTGTCGAGGTTGCCAGTTGGGTCGAATTGTTGTTCGTCAATGTTTTCCATTTACCGTTCAACAGCGGAGTGGTTTTTTATTTCTTCCTCATTGTCGGGGTTATCGCTTGGGCCATTTATGAGACGTATGCTCAACGCAGCGATAAGCTCATCAAGATTTCGTTTTTGATAAGTATCGTATTGGTGGGTATTCCTTTTATCGGCGACGGGTATATTATCGGTATTGTCCTTACGGCTGCGTTGGCTTATTATTTGTTTACTCGTAAAAAGCTGGCGGTAGTCGCCATGAATACGATATTGTTGTCGTTGTTCGTTATTTTTATCGGTTATTCTTCGTATGCGCTGATTGTGATTCGTTCGACGGCCAATACCCCGATGGATCAAAATTCGCCCGAAGATATATTTAGTTTGGGCGGTTATCTCAACCGCGAACAGTATGGCGACAGGCCTTTGTTCTATGGACAGACTTTCCCGGCCGAAATCGCTCGTGATGCCAACGGGACTGCCATATCGACAAAGGGCAAAGCCATTTGGAAGAAAAAACTGAAAACATCGGAGGACGAGGCAGACCGTTATATAGTCACCGGATATAACGAACATTACGAGTATCAACCCGAGTTGAACATGCTGTTCCCGCGTATGTATAGCGATAAATCGGAACATATATCGGCATATAAAGAGTGGACTAATTTTAAAGGTCGTCCGGTACAGGTGAGAACTTCCGAAGGAACTAAAACGGTCATGAAACCCACTTTTGCCGAGAATCTCGCTTTCTTCCTCGATTATCAGTTGAACTACATGTATTGGCGTTATTTCATGTGGAACTTCGCCGGACGACAAAACGATATACAGGGACATGGAGAGGTGCAAAACGGAAATTGGATCAGTGGCTTCAATTTTATCGACAAGCATATTGCGGGAGACCAGACCAATCTGCCCGACGATTTGAAGAATAATGCAGGGCGTAACGTCTTTTATATGCTGCCCCTTTTGTTGGGTCTGATCGGGTTGTTCTATCAGGCATTTTCCGGTAAGAAAGGTATCGAAAGTTTTTGGGTGACATTCTTCCTGTTCTTCATGACCGGTATAGCGATTGTGATTTATTTGAATCAAACCCCCTATCAGCCTCGTGAACGGGATTATGCCTACGCCGGTTCGTTCTACGCATTCGCTATCTGGATAGGATTGGGTGTTGCGGCCGTGTGGAGAGGATTGAATTATCTGTTGAAAACGACCGACGAAAAACCCGTGAGTACGATTACCGCTGCTGTGGCTGCGCTGCTATGTTTGTGTGTGCCCTTGCAGATGGTAAGCCAGACGTGGGACGACCACGACCGTTCGGGACGATATGTTTGTCGCGATTTCGGTATGAACTATCTGTCGAGTGTCGATGAAAACGGTATCATCTTTACCAATGGCGATAACGATACTTTCCCCTTGTGGTACGTGCAGGAGGTGGAAGGGTATCGCACCGATGTAAGGGTTTGCAATTTGTCTTATTTACAGACCGACTGGTATATCGACCAGATGAAACGTCCGGCCTACGAATCGGCGCCGCTGCCCATTTCGGCCGATGAGTCGAAATACGCCTATGACGTTCGTTCCTATAATTATGTAATCAATCGGTTGGCCGATTCTATTACGGTAAGCGATGGATTGGACTATTTGTATAGCGATGAGGATTGGACGAAAGATGTTCCCGGATACGGAAAGTTGAACCATTTACCCACGAACAAGCTCTATATCCCGGTAAACGCCGATGCGGCCGTCGCTTCGGGTACGGTAGCGCCTGAGTTGAAAGATAGTATCGTTTCTCGCATTGTTCCCGATTTTGCCGATAAGCGAGGTTTTACGATGAGTGAAATAGCTTCGTTGGACATTATCAACACCAATGCCATGCAAGGTTGGAAACGTCCGGTTTATTTTGCCGTGACGGTGGGTAGTAGTTACTATCTGGGCTTGGAAGATTATTTCTCCCGTACCGGACTGGCTTATCAGGTCGTTCCTTTGAAAGGTGTTTCCAACAACATCGATACGGATAAGATGTATGACAATATGGTCAATAAATTCCGTTGGGGAGGAATCGATAAAGCAACTCCCGAGCACCCGTTATATCTCGACGAAAATGTACGTCGCATGTGCAACACGCATCGCATGATGTTCGGCGATTTGGTCGTTCAACTCATTGCCGAAGGGAAAAACGATAAGGCATTGACCGCACTGGATTTGATTATGGAGAAGATTCCGGGTTGGCAAGTGACTCACGACCTTACCTCCATTTCGCTGGCGCAGTCCTATCTCGATTTGGGAGAGAAAACGAAAGGCGAGGCTTTGTTGACCGAGATACTCGACAATTCGGCCGGATACCTGAATTGGTATAAAGACTTGACTTCCGGTCAGCTTCGTTCCGTAGGAAGCGATTATCAGAAACATCTGTATATCATTCAGGCGATACATGAAATGAGTACATCTTATGAGCTTCCCGAATTACAGAAAAGAATAGAAGAAAAATTTGCTATTCGAGAATAAATAAAAGACATTCTTTTCGGGAGAGGTGTCGGAAAAATACTTTTCCGGATCTCTCCCGTTTTTCAGTTATATACTTGTTATGTTTATAGAGCAACCCCCGTTTTTTTATCGCATGTTGTTTCCCGAAACGATTTGGCGTATACCGGGAGATAAAAAGACCGTATATCTCACTTTCGATGACGGTCCCATTCCGCAAGTTACTCCGTGGGTTCTCGATGTACTCGATTACTACGAAGTGAAAGCTACGTTTTTTTGTGTCGGTGACAATGTCGCGCGTAATCCCAATCTGTTTCAGGTGATCAGGGACAGAGGGCATCAAGTGGGGAATCATACGATGAATCACGTGAAGGGAATGTCGATGTCTCCCGAAAAATACGTGCGGAATGTCATGAATGCTCACGACCTTATTCAAAGTCGGTTGTTTCGCCCCCCTCATGGTCACATGTTACCCGGACAAGCCAAATTGTTGAAGAAAGATTTCAGCATTATCATGTGGGACGTCGTGACGCGCGATTATAGTAATAAATTGTCGGGTGAGCAGGTGTTCGGCAATGTGAAACGTTATGCCCGCAACGGTTCCATCATCGTGTTTCACGATTCGATTAAGGCAGAGCGAAACTTGCACTATGCGTTGCCGAGGACGATAAATTGGCTTAGAGAGAATGGCTTCTTGTTCAAAACCCTCTGAATGGCGTGAGATCATACGAAACGAAGCTTTGCGTATCGGTTTCGATGCCTGTGGCTTCGCAAGGGTGGAAGAGGTCGATGTCGATATGCGCGATAGCTACCGGCAGTGGCTCGCTTCCGGGAAACAGGCGCAAATGGGTTATTTGGACAATTATGTGGAGTTGAGGGATAATCCGGCGTTGTTATATCCCGGAGCCCGCACGATGATTTGTGTGGCACTCAACTACTATCCGGTTCGCTTTCAGTCTGGTGAAAGTCCCCGGTTCGCTTATTATGCCTATGGTTGGGATTATCACGATGTGATGCGGGATAAGCTGAGGCAGTTGGCCGTTTTTGTTTCGTCCTATTCTGGGGATACGGGGAGGGTCTGTTGCGATACGGCTCCGGTGCGGGAACGTTATTGGGCGGTTCGTGCAGGTCTCGGCTTTATCGGGAAAAATGCCCAGTTGATTATTCCCGGTAAAGGCTCTTTCTTCTTCTTGGGAGAATTGATAACTTCTTTGGATCTTCCTCCCGATAGTCCGGTCGTTGCTCGATGTGGCGATTGTTCTCGTTGTATGGACAGTTGTCCCACCGGGGCGTTGTACGCTCCGGGGAGTGTGGATGCCCGCCTGTGTATCTCTTGTCAAACCATCGAGAACAAGGGGGATATAGCTCCTTTCGTAGCCGATAGAATGGGCGATCGGGTATATGGATGCGATACCTGTCAGCAATGTTGCCCGTGGAATAAATCGGCTCGACCTTCTGTGCATCACGAATTTGCACCCAGCGAAGAATTTCTTGCTCTCGATGCTTCCCGATTCGAAACGATGACACCCGATGATTTCAATCGGATATTTCGCCATTCGGCTGTCAAAAGAGCTAAGTATGCCGGACTGAAACGAAATTTCGAGATTTGGAAGAAAAACAGAAAGTCCCCCATAGAATGATGTTATGTATAAATTAAGAGAGGCTTCGCCACGGCGAAGCCTCTCTTATTATGTGATTAAGACAAGTCCTATAATAAGCTGTCAGGGTCGAGGTTGTTTTTCTCGATGTCGAGGAAATACTTGTAAGTACCCACCTTCAATTCGGCCGTTGCGGCGTCGTCGCAGACAATGATGCTTTTGGGGTGCATTTGCAGAGCCGTGATCGTCCACATTTGGGAAATGCCGCCTTCTACGCCTTGTTGCAAGGCTTTGGCTTTGTTGTGCCCGTTAACGATGATAAGGACATTCCGGGCCGACATGATAGTACCGACACCTACGGTGAGAGCCGTTTTGGGAACAAGATGGGTATCGCCTCCGAAGAAACGGGAGTTGGCGATAATTGTGTCTTGGGTCAGTGTTTTTACGCGGGTGCGTGACGTTAACGAAGACCCCGGTTCGTTAAAAGCGATATGGCCGTCGGGACCTACACCGCCGAGGAACAGTTCGATACCCCCGTAAGATGCTATTTTGGCTTCATAGCGGGCGCATTCTTCTTTGGGGTCGGCAGCGTTGCCGTTGAGTATATTCACGTTTTCCGGGCGAATATCGATGTGGGAGAAGAAATTGCTCCACATGAACGTATGGTAACTTTGTTCGTGGTCTTCGGGCAGATTGCAATATTCGTCCATGTTGAAAGTCACGACATTACGGAACGAAACGACACCTTTACGGTTCAATTCTATCAAATGTTTATACATGCCCAGAGGCGACGACCCTGTGGGAAGACCCAGTACGAAAGGTTTATCCTCTGTCGGCTTGAACTTATTGATGCACGATACCACATAATTAGCGGCCCAACGAGAAACTGCATCATAGGTTGGTTCGATAATCAGTCTCATGATTTGTATATAATTTTAGCTTTCCCCAAAAGTAATCATTTTTTGGGAAGTACAGATGTGTATGTGAAAATTTTGTGTATTTTTCTAAAAATCGAAAGTGATTCCGTGATTTTTTACCTTTTTTGTGTGGAAAAAGTGTAAAGGAATCATTAAGTTTGTAACTTAAAAAAACTATCGCGATGAAAACAAATCTAAGTTCTCAGATTAAACTGGATCGGATACCCAAAAGGTATTATGCTCCTGATGGTGAGTTGGAACTTGCGGCTCTTACACGAGACGAGAAAGTTTACACCAAAATCTTCGAAGGCTCTGAGGAAGGGTCGGTGTATGTAGCTCATGACGTAGCGGAATTGATACAGAAATGCAAGGCAGAGCATCGTCATTGTGTGCTCGCTTTGGGTTCGGGTGTCGGTACTCACGCCGTTTATGCCGAATTGGTACGCATGTATCAGGCCGGCGAAGTCAGTTTCTCGAATGTCATAGTATTCAATATCGGGGAATATTATCCTTTGGCAGAAGGAGCTCCCGGGACGATGAGCCTGTTGAAAGAGCTGTTGCTCGACAAGGTGAATATCGATCCCGAGAATATTCATTCGCCCGGTAAGTTGGTATCGAAAGAAGATGTGTACCAGTATTGTAAAAATTACGAAGAAGAAATAGAGGCTTGCGGTGGTATCGATTTAGCTTTGTGCGAGATCGGTGCGGTCGGAAATCTGGCATTTAACGAACCGGGTTCGCAGCTCAACTCTTCCTGCCGTCTGATGCTGCTCGGTAGCGATGCTCGCCACATGGCATCGTCGCAGTTCAATTCGAGCGAGAATGTTCCCCGCAGCGCCGTTACGTTGGGTATATCCAATTTGATGTCGGCTCGTCGTATCGTTTGTGTCGCTTGGGGTGAAAATAAGGCCAACATCGTGAAACGTACGATCGAAGGTGACATTACCGATTTGATACCCTCTTCGTTCCTGCAAACCCACCGTCGGGCGAAAATCGTGCTCGATTTGTCGGCTGCCGAGGCTTTGACGCGTATCAGTCGTCCGTGGCTGGTAACGTCGTGCGAATGGGACGAGAAGCTCATTCGTCGGGCTATCGTTTGGTTATGCAAGGTGACGGGAAAACCCATCTTGAAATTAACCGACAAGGATTACAACGACAATGGATTGAGCGAATTGGTAGCCCTTTTCGGATCGGCCTATAATGTCAATATCCGCATCTTCAATTCGTTACAACACACGATTACCGGTTGGCCCGGAGGAAAACCCAACGCCGACGATACATTCCGTCCGGAGCGTGCCAAACCTTATCCCAAACGAGTGATCGTATTCAGCCCGCACCCCGATGACGATGTGATTTCGATGGGCGGCACACTCAAACGATTGGCCGACCAGAAACACGATGTACACGTAGCATACGAAACTTCGGGTAATATCGCCGTGGGTGACGAAGATATGATGCGTTACATCATGCTGATCGACAACATTGCCAAGAAATTCAAATTCGATACTCCCGAGCTTTTGAAGAAAAGCAACGAGATACATAAATTCATCGGTAAGAAGAAAGACGGGGAATCCGATACGCCCGATATTCGTTTCATCAAGACGATGATTCGTCAGGGCGAGGCACGTACGGCATGTAACTATATCGGTATTAAACCGCAGAACGTACACTTCCTCAACCTGCCGTTCTATGAGACCGGAACCATTAAAAAAGGCGATCTCTCCGAAGCCGATATACAAATTGTAAAAGATTTGATCGAATCGGTGAAACCCCATCAGATTTTCGTTGCCGGCGATTTGGCCGACCCGCACGGAACTCACAAAGTTTGTCTCGATGCCGTTCTCGCCGCTATCGACGAAATCAAGGACGAAGATTGGATGAAAGATTGTCGCATCTGGATGTACCGTGGTGCATGGGCCGAATGGGAAATCGACCATATCGAAATGGCCGTTCCTCTTAGCCCCGAGGAATTGCGTCAGAAACGTAACTCTATCCTCAAACACCAGTCGCAGATGGAGAGTGCTCCTTTCTTGGGAGATGACGAACGTCTGTTCTGGCAACGTGCCGAAGACCGCAACAAAGCTACGGCCGATCTTTATGCCAGCTTAGGGTTGGCTTCGTACGAGGCCATAGAGGCTTTTGTGGAATATCACCCCATTCGATAGTTTAACGGTTATCTTGGTATAGAAGAAGGAGGAAGCGGACAGCTTCCTCCTTCTTATTTGATGGGTGTTTTGGTTTCGTTCAATTCCAAGTTTCTATCCGGTACGACTGACAATATGGGTAATCAGTAGGGTTTGTCCTTTAAATCTTCTCCTTGTTGTGTTTTACGGCATTGCTGGATTTCACACTCCTTTTAGAATGGCGGGAGTGTGACACCATTGGTGTGGTTTTTCAAACCTCTTCTTTTATGTTTTGCGGCAAAACTCAGGACACTTTCGATAATAGGAGCGTGGTGTATCTCCCTCTCCCCCTGCCGTGTCCCGTAGTATTGCGGGGTGTTCCTGCAAGGAATATAGGGGGAGTGCCCACAGGGTGAGGGGGTTAAAATCTGATACAAACAGCCTGACGAAATAGTGTTTTTCAACCCCTCCGTCACTTTTTGGCTAATGCAATAGGGTACGAAGGGTAAACGCAATCTATCTTATTCGCTAAGACAATGCGGTGAGAGGGAGTTAAAATTCCTCCCCCTGTGTTTTGTTGGCAAACAAAATATAGGGGAGGTGTCACGTAGTGACGGAGGGGTTAATTCTACAAAAATACTATATGCCATCTTTCCAACCCCTCTCCTCGTCGCTACCGCTCCTCTGTCTCTCCCCTATATTTTGCTGGGCAAAACACAGGGGAGAAGGGTGAATGCCTTCAACAGCAGGAACAGGGTAGTATATATATCTCTTCCCCTGTCCGTGTCCCGTAGTATTGTGGGACACGGCAATGGAGGAGGTTTAATTAAGCAAGAATCAATCTCTCCCAAAAGTCTGGAATGTGGTTATCGACAAGAATTTTAGCGATAAAAATCGTGGCTGCTCACACTGACTTACTATTGTGCCGTTGTCAGACTCTGTGGCTTCCGGTTGATTTGCTGTGGTAATGTCGGTTTTCTGCTTTTTCCATTGCAGACAAGCCGTTAGGAGTATTGAAAGTAATAAAACGAGGATAATATGCTTTGTTTGTATCGTGGTCGTTTAATACGAGAGTCGTGTTTTCATGTATTTGTACAGAGGTGGTCGAATAGAAAAAACGTAAGTGGAAGCAAGCGTTATGCTGCTTCCACTTACGGGTCCTAAATAGATTTATTCGTAATCGGCCCAGTTGGTAAGAGCCATGTCGCCCGATTTCAAAAATTCGTTGTGGAATGCGAATGCGGCGTTCAGGCGGTGAGGCGTGTGCCCTTTACCCAGTTTAAGGTAATCCCATAACAGTTCTTTGTACATGGGGTGAGCGCAGTTTTCGATAATGGCGTGAGCCCGTTGAATGGGCGATTTCCCTCTCAAATCGGCGACACCTTGTTCGGTAATGAGTACCTGTACCGAGTGTTCGCTGTGGTCGAGGTGCGATACCATAGGGACGATGGCGCTTATCTTTCCGCCTTTGGCTGTCGAAGGGCAAGTAAATATCGACAGATAAGCGTTGCGTGTGAAGTCGCCCGAGCCGCCTATGCCGTTCATCATCTTGGTTCCTGTGACGTGCGTGGAGTTTACGTTACCGAAGATATCTGCTTCGAGAGCTGTATTCATTGTAATCAGTCCCAGACGGCGTACGACTTCGGGGTTGTTGGTGATTTCTCCCGGACGAAGTATGATTTTGTCGTGGAAGAATCCGATATTTTGGAATACCTCGTTTAACTTGTCGTCGCTCACGGTGAGGGAGCAGCTGCTGGCGAATTTACATTTTCCCTCTTTCATCAAATCGATAACGGCATCCTGTACGACTTCGGTGTACATTTCGAAGGCTGGAATGTCGGGATTCGAACCTAAGCAGGCCAAAACAGCGTTGGCGATGTTTCCTACACCCGACTGCAAAGGCAGGAACTGGGGAGGAATCAAGCCCGATTTTAATTGTTGTGCGAGGAAGTTGCAGACATTGTTTCCTATCTTCATGGTAACCTCGTCTACCGGAGCGAATGGTTTCACGCCGTCGCGTTTGTCGCTTTCGACGATACCGATGATTTTTTTCGGGTCTACTTTGACAACAGGTACACCGATACGGTCGCTCGGTTTATAGATGGGAATTTCCCGACGATAGGGCGGGTCCAATGGTTGATATATATCGTGCATGCCACGCAGCTCTTTGGGATCATGGTGGTTCAACTCGATAATTATTTTTTCGGCAAGAGAGCAGAAAGTCGGTGTGGCGCCTACACCGGGCCCTAATAAAATTTCGCCGTCGGGGGTCACATCGGTCGCTTCTATGACGGCGACATCTACTTTACCGAGAAATCCGTAACGAAGGGTTTGAGCAAGGTGAGACAAGTGTAAATCGAAATAGGCGATTTCGTTGTTGTTGATCGCTTCGCGTGAGTCCTTGTGTGATTGATAAGGCGTACGGCTTTTGATTGCTTTTGCCCGACTTAAAGCACCGTCAATGTAATCACTGGTCGATGCTCCTGTATAAACTCCGATTTGGAAAGGGCGACCTGCGGCATGCTCTGCTTCTGCTTTTTTTGCAAGAGCGACGGAAACTACTTTGGGAGTTCCTGCTGCGGTAAATCCGCTGAATCCGACATTGTCGTTGTGATGAATGAATTCAGCCGCTTCTTCTGCGGTGATAAATTTAAATGCCATATCTACGAAAAATTTTGTTGTTTTTGAGAAATTTCAAGGTTAAGGTTTTTATCTGGTTCAATATTTTCGATTTAGAATTTCCGATGCGATAACGGCTTTACGCCAATCTATGTCCTTTACATCGATAGGGTTCTCTCCGGCAGTATCGTAATCGGTGTGTAACGATGTTATAGGCGGCACGGTATGAGTAAAAACCGCTACACCTTCTTTCTCCGGCATTGTGGAGGGGATTATCGGTTCCGGCGTTTTTTCTGCCGGTCTTTCGAGTATTTGTGTCTGTGGCTTTTTCTTGGCTTTTGGGATATAGTCGTCTTCCTGCTCTGCTTCCTCTTTCGCTTTCCGCAGCTCTTTGAATATATCGTCTATGGTTAAAGTCCGAGTTTCGCCCCACGGTTCATCGGTCGTCTCATGGGATTCGGTATCTTGTAGAGGTCGTTCTCCCTGCTGGTTTTTAACCTCTTGTTTCTTTTTTGATCCCAGGGCGTTAATAGCGATAATGACCAAACTGATGATTATGGTGACGATTATCTCTGAAAAATCCATCTCTTTTTTGTAATTTTGTCCTCAAATATAGAGTTTTATTGAGAATCTTCCAAATTTTAGGACTCTATAAATAACTAAGAGCTGTTTCTCAACAACTCTTAGCCGATTTAACCTAAACCTTAACTATGAAAAAATTTCATGTAATGTGTATGCAAAGAAAAACAATATTTTTTAAAAAACAAATTTTAATGATAAAAATATTACTTTTCTGAATGAATTTTTTATAAATTAAAATTAAACGAAAGAAAAAACAGATAGAATGAAAAATATATCGGATAAAGATACTTTTGAAAAAAGAGAGGAGAAGAAACTGTTTATAGAGACTTATGGCTGTCAGATGAATGTGGCCGACAGCGAAGTGGTCGCTTCGATTATGCAGATGGCAGGCTATACGCTTTGCGATACGATCGAAGACTCCGATGCCATATTTGTCAATACCTGTTCCATTCGGGATAACGCCGAGCAAAAGGTCCTTTCGAGATTGTCCTATTTTCAATCGTTGCGTAAACATAAGAAATCTTTGGTGATAGGGGTTTTGGGTTGTATGGCCGAAAGGGTTCGCGAACAGTTGATTACCGAAAACGGCGTAGATCTCGTGGTCGGTCCCGATTCGTATCTCGATTTACCTAACTTGGTCGGAGCTGCCGAACGGGGAGAAAAAGCCGTGAATGTGGAGCTTTCCACGACCGAGACCTATCGGGAAGTCATACCTTCTCGTATCGGTCATAACCGTATTTCGGGATTCATTTCGATTATGCGAGGGTGCAATAATTTTTGCTCCTATTGTATAGTCCCGTACACACGTGGTCGTGAGCGTAGCCGCGAGCCCGAGAGCATTCTCGGCGAGTTGGCCGACTTGAAAATCAAGGGTTTTAAAGAGGTGACTTTGTTGGGACAAAACGTAAATTCCTATCGATATGAACGTCCCGATGGGACTGTTGTCGATTTTCCGGCACTGTTGGCGTTGGTGGCGCAGTCGGCAGAAGGTATGAGGGTGCGTTTCACGACCTCCCACCCTAAGGATATGAGCGACGAGACTCTGAGAATTATCGCTGCTTACCCCAATGTGTGCCGTCACATACACCTTCCGGTGCAGTCGGGGAGCAATCGCATTTTGAAGTTGATGAACCGGAAATATACGAGGGAATGGTATCTCGACCGTATTGCCGCTATTCGCCATATTTTACCCGATTGCGGCATTACGACCGACATGTTCAGCGGATTTCACTCCGAAACCGATGCCGATTTTGAAGAGACTCTCGATTTGATGCGAGAGGTGGGATTCGATTCCTCGTTTCTTTTCAAATACTCCGAACGCCCCGGAACGTATGCCTCCAAACACTTGCCCGACGATATTCCCGAGGAAATGAAAATTGCTCGTTTGCAACGTATGATCGATTTGCAGAACGAGCTTTCTCTCGAAAGCAATCGCAAGGATATCGGCAAAGAGTTCGAAGTTTTGGTAGAAGGTTTTTCAAAACGTTCGCGCGAACAGTTGTTCGGTCGCACATCGCAGAATAAGGTTGTTGTTTTCGATAAAGGTAGTCATCGCATAGGAGAGTTTGTCCGGGTAAAAGTGAACGATGCATCGTCGGCCACTCTGTTGGGCGAGGCGCTTGAATAAAATGAAAAAAGTCGATGGAAAAGGTCGTTCGTGAGAAATTGTGGACACATAGCTTCTGTGCGGTGGCTGCCGGGAATTTCCTGCTTTTTTTTGCTTTTTATTTGTTGTTGCCTGTTTTGCCCATGTATTTGAGCGAAGCGTTCGCAGCAAGCCGTTCGACGGCAGGATTCATATTGTCTTCCTATACCATCACGGCGCTGATGATACGTCCGTTCGCCGGGTATATGGTCGATACCTTTCCCCGTAAAAAACTGCTGCTTATCTGCTATTTCACTTTTCTCCTTTTTTTCGGGGGATATCTGTTGGCCGGTACGCTCTTGTTATTCGCCATTATTCGTGCCGGGCACGGGATAGCGTTCGGGCTTCTTACCGTATCCAATAGCACGGTGGCTATCGATGTCATGCCGTCGTCCCGTAGGGGCGAAGGCATAGGATATTACGGAGTAAGCAACAATTTGGCTATGGCTGTCGGGCCTACGTTGTCGCTTTATATTCACGATTCTTTTGCCAATTTCGATTATATATTTTTGCTTTCGATGGTTTCTGCCACGATCGGGCTGATATGCGTTTCGACTATTCGAATGCCCTATCGCCGCGAGCCGATACTTGAAAAGCCGCCGGTTTCGCTCGACCGTTTCCTGCTTTTGAAGGGAATGCCCGAGGCTTTGACGCTTATATTTTTCTCGTTCAGTTACGGTGTGCTTTCCACCTATCTTGCTGTCTATGGTAAAGAAGAGTTGGGTATCGATTCGGGAGCTGGTTTTTTCTTTGTTTTGTTGGCCGTAGGGTTGATTTTGTCGAGGCTCACTTCGGGCTGTTGGCTTAACCGGGGATATGTCACCCGTAATATCCTTGTCGGCATGTTGCTCTCTTTGCTGGGCTATCTGATTTTTGTAGCCGTGCGTAATGAATGGGGGTACTATGGGGCGGCTGTTATTTTGGGGTTGGGCTATGGCTGTATTTGTCCGGCCTATCAGACCATGTTTATCAATCTGGCTCCCAATAATCAACGGGGAACAGCCAATTCCACCTATCTTACCGCTTGGGATTTAGGGGTTGGGCTGGGTGTTCTCATCGGTGGACAGATAGCCGAAGTATCGAATTATGCAACGGTCTATGCGACGGCTTGTGTGTTGTGTGCCATAGGGTATGTACTCTTTAAAATGAAAACGGCGGCGCATTTCGAAAATCATAAGTTGAGATAGAATTTATTAAAATATGTGAATAAAAGAAGCGAATTCAACGATATAGACTTTATTTTGCATAAAATTTGGGCTAAAACTATCCTTTTGCTTTCCGATATGAAAAAAAGAGAGGGGATAATGATGTCGAAATAGTTATTAACAGAGGTTCTTTCCCTCATAAAAAGGTGCATCGATTTGGTAAAAAAGAGAGATATGAACAATAAGGCTTCTTTCAGCAAACGGATTTCTTTTCTGAATGCCCGAATGACTTCGACATTGAGCGTTTCATTGGTTCTTTTTATCTTGGGGATTATGGTTTTGATGGGATTTTTAGCGACTAATCTATCCCGTCATGTCAAAGAAAACATAGGTTTCTCCATTGTCTTGAACGAATCGGCCGGCGAGCGTCAGGTGCATCAACTGCAAAGAATGCTCGAACGTTCCAAATATGTGAAGGCGGCGCAGTATATATCGAAGGAAGATGCCTTGAAAGAGGTGATGATCGAGTTGGGAGAAAATCCCGAGGACGTGTTGGGAGTCAATCCGCTTCAATCGTCTATTGAGGTTAAATTGAAAGCCGATTATGCCAATACCGACAGTTTGGCCGTCATTGAAAAAAATCTCCGTGGGCAAGTGATCGTCAGCGATATTCTTTATCAGAAAGACCTTATCCAGTCGGTCAATGACAATATGAGTCGTATAGGACTGGTGTTATTGGCATTGGCGATAGTTCTCATGCTCATTTCGTTTGCGTTGATAAGCAATACGATTCGATTAGGAGCTTACTCCAAGCGTTTTCTTATCCACACGATGAAACTGGTGGGGGCTACACCGGCATTCATTCGTCGGCCCTTTATCGTTTCCAATGTGATTAACGGTATCGTTGCATCGGTAATAGCTATGTTGTTGCTTTCGGGTTGCATATATTATCTGATGTCCGAGATGGAGAACTTCACGACCCTGCTGTCTGTTCCCATGATGGTATTGGTCTTTTTGTCGGTTTTGATTTTAGGGATTATCTTAACGGCGGTTTCGGCTTATTGGGCTGTTAATCGTTATATTCGTATGGATAGAGATGACCTGTATTATATTTGAAAAAACTTTTATGTATGGAATCTAAGAAAATGAAATCTGAGTCCGTTGTTCCGGGAGAGCAAAAGAAAACGGAGTTTGCCCTCGGCAAGACTAATATTATACTTATAGCTGTGGCGTTCGTTGTGATCGTCGTCGGTTTCCTGCTTATGCTGGGGCCCGGTACTACACCGGAGGCCTATAACCCCGATATATTTAGTTTCCGTCGTATCGTGTTGGCGCCCGGTATAGCTTTTGCTGGTTTCGTTTTCATGGTCTATGCGATCATGCGTAATTCGAAATAATATCGTTAATTTTCATTGATCACATTATGACTTGGTTAGAATCTCTTATATTGGGCCTCGTGCAAGGGCTCACCGAATATCTGCCGGTAAGTAGCAGCGGACACCTCGAAATCGCGAATGCATTGTTCGGTATACAAGGTGAAGAGAACCTCACTTTTGCCGTGTTGGTGCATACGGCGACAGTATGTAGTACGATTGTTGTACTATGGAAGGAAGTGGAGATTTTGTTTCGTGGACTTTTCCGTTTTACGTGGAATAGCGAAACGAAATATCTGGCAAAAATAGCTTTGTCCATGATACCGGTAGGTATCGTAGGGCTGTTTCTGAAAGACTATGTAGAATCGTTTTTTGGCAACGGTTTGTTATTAGTCGGCATCATGTTGCTGGTAACTGCGGCGTTGTTGACATTCGCTTATTATGCCCGGCCTCGGGTGAAAGAAGATATATCTTATCGAGATGCATTTATCATCGGTCTCTCGCAGGCGGTAGCCGTTTTACCCGGACTTTCGCGTTCCGGTACGACTATTGCTACCGGACTCATGCTGGGAAACAAAAAAGAACAGGTGGCCCGATTCTCGTTTCTTATGGTGATTATTCCTATTTTGGGCGAGGCTCTTCTTGATTTGATGAAAGGAGGGTTTTCTCCTGCGGAGTCGGGATTGTCCATACCGGTGATGATTATCGGATTTCTTGCCGCATTCGTGTCGGGGTGTTTGGCGTGTAAGTGGATGCTCCGTTTAGTCAATAATGGCAAATTAGTGTATTTTGCTATCTATTGTGTGGCGATGGGAGCTTGTGCTATAATTTATTCGCTTGTTCACTAATATCGCCGATATGGACTTTAACGAAGGCGAAATCATATATATCGACAAACCGCTTCATTGGACTTCGTTCGATGTGGTCAAGCGCATACGGTTGCGTATACTCCGCCGCATCAAACAAAAAAAATTGAAGGTGGGGCATGCGGGAACTCTCGATCCGTTGGCTACGGGCGTGATGATTATATGCACGGGACGAGCGACGAAACGGATAGAAGAATTTCAATATCAGACCAAAGAATATATAGCGACTTTGCGTCTGGGAGCGACGACACCGTCGTTCGATTTGGAAACTGAGATAGATGGTGTTTATCCCCATGAACATATCACCCGTGAAAGTGTAGAGCGAACTTTACCTCGATTTGTCGGTTCGATTATGCAGATACCGCCCTCTTATTCGGCTTGTAAAGTCGATGGCCGCCGGGCGTACGATATGGCCCGTAAAGGGCAGGCGGTCGACTTGAAGCCCAAAGAATTGGTTATTGACGAAATAGAGTTGCTTTCTTGCGAATTGCCCGAAATCAAAATCAGGGTCGTGTGCAGCAAGGGAACTTATATTCGGGCTTTGGCTCGTGACATCGGAGAGGCGCTCGGTAGTGGAGCCCACCTTGTGGGATTGATCCGTACACGAGTGGGCGACGTGACTCTTGCCGATTGCCTTTCGGTCGAACAGGTCGCCGACATGATAGACCATATAGACGTTGAACCCGTTTTGGAAGAAGAGAAAAAAGAATAATAATTAAAGATATGAAACTGTCCCAATTTAAATTCAAACTACCCGAAGAGCAAATCGCTCAATATCCGGCTAAAAACCGTGATGAATCCCGGTTGATGGTAATCGACCGGAAGACGGGGAAAATAGAACATCGCATTTTTAAGGAAATTATCGAGTATTTCGACGAGAAAGACGTGTTCGTGTTTAACGACACCAAAGTTTTTCCGGCTCGTCTTTACGGTAATAAGGAAAAAACAGGAGCTAAGATAGAGGTTTTTCTGTTACGGGAATTGAACGAAGAGAATCGGTTGTGGGACGTTTTGGTAGAGCCGGCTCGTAAGATTCGTATCGGAAATAAACTCTATTTCGGCGACGACGATTCTATGGTGGCCGAAGTAATCGACAATACGACTTCGCGAGGGCGCACGTTACGATTCCTTTACGACGGTTCCCACGATGAGTTTAAGGAAGCTCTTTACAAGTTGGGAGAAATGCCGTTGCCCTCCTATATCGCCCGTCCGGTAGAAGAGATGGATGCCGATCGGTATCAGAATATTTTTGCTCGTAACGAAGGTGCCGTTGTCACTCCGGCCGCTGGTCTGCATTTCAGCCGTGAGCTGTTGAAACGAATGGAAATTAAAGGAATCGATTACGGGTTCCTTACCCTTCATTCCGGCTTGGGTAATTTCCGTGAAATCGATGTCGAGGACCTCACGAAACACAAGATGGATTCCGAGCAGATGAGAGTGACTCCCGAATTGGTGGAACTCGTGAACCATGCTAAGGACGAAGGTCGTAAAGTGTGTGCCGTGGGTACATCGGTGATGCGAGGGATAGAAAGTGCTGTAAGTACGGGGGGACACATGAAAACGTATGACGGTTGGACCAATAAGTTTATTTTCCCTCCTTACGATTTCACGGTGGCAACCAATTTGGTGACGAACTTTCACATGCCCCTTTCCACTATGCTTATGATGGTAGCTGCGTTCGGTGGTTATGACATCGTTTTGGAGGCATACGAATCGGCATTGAAAGAAGGTTATCGTTTCGGGGCTTATGGCGATGCCATGCTCATTTTGTAAAATCGATTGGGTACTTTTATAATAGGGAGGAATAGCGTTTTCTACGTATTCCTCCTTTTGTTTTCGATGAACGATCCTTTGATTCCGATAGTATCTACTGAACTGCCTTTTACGGTTCAGCCGAAAATCCGTGGGGTAGATATGGATTTTAGCGATGAGTCTCTTGTCGACAAACACAATCCGGACTTTTCGGTGAAAGGTTGATTCTTGTTTAAATTTCTATACAAAGTGTACTCCTCCTCTGTGTTTTGCACAGCAAAATATAGGGGAGGTGTCCGAAGGACGGAGGGGTTGAAAAAACGCAGCAAGGGGAACGGATTGGGCTGCAATCTCCTCCCCTGCCGTGTCCCGTAGTATTACGGGGTACTATGTTATCCATATAGAGGAGACACCGAAGAAACTATCGTTTCTAAGGAGAGGGGTTGGAAAGATGGCATATAGTATTTTTGTAGTATTACTCCCTCTGTCACTACGTGCCACTTTGCCTATATTTTACATGGCAAAACGCAGGGGGAGAAGGGCGGGCTTTTCACTTTATGGTTGTGCAAAAGGGCAATTCCCTTAGATTTCCTACTGAGCCGATATTCTCACTGATTATCGACCTCGCTTGTAATAGTAAGAAAACCGACAAGTAAAGTTGAGAGACTCTATGAAAACACTATCTTTTCGGGCAGTTTCAGAAAAAATAAAAGTGCTATATTAATGGGCAATAATTCCCCGTTTTAGGAAACTTTCTTGATAAAATAATTCTAAAAGTTTTCCAAAACAGGAAACTTTTGTGTGTAGATTTGTTGTTTTCTTGGAAAGAATTTATGTACCTTTACACTCGCATTTCGGTTCGGTTGTCGCTGTGAGGCACAATCGATAAAAAGGGAATCGGGTGAGAATCCCGGACAGTCCCGCTGCTGTAATTCCTGCGAAAGTCCGTTGACACAGGCCACTGATAAAGAATCTGTTTCTGAATATCGGGAAGGCGTTTTCGGATTGGGAAAAGTCAGAAGACCTGCCGAAGTGGGAGAGAAGCAAATGAACGTTCGAGGAGGCGTTCGCAGTATCGAATCTTTAATAACATCAGCATGGACTATGCATGTATTACCATTACGAAACGTGATGGATCCAAAGAGAACTTCTCGATTGAGAAAATCGAGCGGGCTATCGCTAAGGCTTATCGTGCCGACGGTATGAACGACGACGAGACCTCTATTAAACAAGTTACGGCCGAGGTTGCCGCTGCCATCGATAGGGAGAATATCTCGGTAGAAGAGATTCAGGATTTGGTAGAGCGCAAATTGATGATGCGCAATCCCTCGGTAGCGAAGAAATTTATCATTTATCGGGAGTGGCGTACCAAAGAACGTGAAAAGCGCACATCGATGAAGCAGGTGATGGACGGTATCGTGGCAGTCGAGAAGAACGACGTAAACCTGAGCAATGCCAATATGTCGTCTCATACACCGGCAGGGCAAATGATGACATTCGCCTCGGAGGTCACGAAAGATTATGCCTATAAATATTTGGTCGGGGTTCGTTATGGACGGGCACACCGGGAAGGCGACATACACATTCACGACCTCGATTACTATCCCACCAAGACGACCACTTGCGTACAATATGATTTGGAGGACATCTTCAACCGGGGATTCCATACCAAAAACGGTACGGTGCGTACGCCACAGTCCATACAGAGTTATGCCACGTTGGCCACCATCGTTTTCCAGACCAACCAAAATGAGCAACACGGCGGGCAATCCATTCCGGCTTTCGACCATTTTATGGCGCCGGGCGTCTTGAAGAGTTTCCGCAAGCACCTCGAAAACGGGGTAGGCTTCATTTGTCGTTTGCACGGAATGGAAGATATGCCGGCGTTGAAAGATTTGTTTCGGGAAGAAATCATTTCGATCGATATGACCGAAGAACAGAAGGCCGCTTTGGGCGAGCGTTTGAAAGAGATAGGGGTGAACGTTTCTGTTGCCGAACTCGATACCGCTTGGCGACAAAGTTACGAGATGACTCGTAAAGATACGCATCAAGCTATGGAGGGGTTGGTTCACAATCTCAATACCATGCACTCTCGTGGAGGTAATCAAGTGGTGTTCAGTTCAATAAATTATGGGACGGACACTTCGGCCGAAGGCCGTATGGTCATGCGGGAGTTGCTTTCGGCGACTGTCGAGGGGCTTGGTAGCGGTGAAGTCCCGGTATTCCCCATACAGATATTTAAGGTAAAAGATAGTGTCTCTTACACCGATGAGGATTACGATGCCGCGATGGACGATTTCGAGGGAGCGATGGCGGGAAAAATCAAATTCAAGGCGCCTAATTTCGACCTGTTGCTCGAAGCCTGTCGCACGACTTCTACTTCGCTCTTCCCCAATTTCCTCTTTTTAGATACCGAATACAACAAAAACGACCTTTGGAAAGCCGATGATCCCGACCGTTTCCGTTACGAAGTGGCGACGATGGGATGCCGTACAAGGGTCTTCGAGAATTTACACGGCGTTAAAAGTTCGTGGGGGAGGGGTAATCTCTCCTTTACTTCGATGAATATGCCCCGGTTGGCTATCGAGGCCCGGCGGGAGGCCGAAGAGCTGCATCCCGACGGCGACAAGCATGCTATTCGTCGGGAAGCCCGTATTCTATTTTTGGAGAAAGTGCGCAGTGTGGCATCGATGATTGCCGAGCAACTCTACGAGCGTTATGAATACCAGCGCAAAGCGCTTGCCCGTCAGTTCCCGTTTATGATGGGCAACGACGTTTGGAAAGGTGGTGGTAAGCTACAACCCAACGACGAGGTGGGCGATGTCATCGATAGCGGGACATTGGGTATCGGGTTCATTGGCGGGCACAATGCGATGTGTGCTATTTACGGCGAAGGCCATGCTCATAACCAAGAGGCATGGAACACACTCTATGATGCCATACGGGTGATGAACAATGTTGTCGAGGAGTACAAGACCCGCTACAATCTCAATTACTCGGTTTTGGCTACTCCGGCCGAAGGGCTTTCGGGACGTTTCACTCGTATGGACCGCAAACGTTACGGTGTTATTCCGGGCGTGACCGATCGGGACTACTACGTAAATTCGTTCCATATCGATGTGAAAGAACCGGTGGGTATTGTCGAGAAAATCAAGAAAGAAGCTCCTTTCCATGCTATCACGAAAGGTGGGCACATTACCTATGTCGAGCTCGACGGTGAAGCGAAAAAGAATGTCTCTGTCATTCTCAAAATCGTGAAAGTGATGCACGACGAAGGAATCGGTTACGGGTCGATCAATCACCCGGTAGATACCTGTCGTTCGTGCGGTTATCGAGGTGTCATCTATACGCAATGTCCGGTTTGCAAGAGCGAGAATATATCGCGCATGCGACGGATTACGGGTTACCTCACCGGAAGCCTCGAATCGTGGAATTCCGCTAAGCAGGCCGAAGAGCGCGACCGTGTGAAACACAAATAATGGAACCGCTTCACATCATCAATGTTTACCCCGAGACTATCTCCGACGGTTTCGGGGTACGCTATGCCATCTATCTGGCCGGTTGTACCCATCATTGCCGGGGATGCCACAATCCCGGCAGTTGGAGTCCGGTGGCCGGCGAGCCGCTCACGGAGCTTATTCTCTCCCGTATCGTCGCCGAGATAAACGACAATCCCATTCTCGATGGAATCACCATTTCGGGCGGCGACCCTTTCTACAACCCTTTTGCGTTGTTGGCTCTGCTCCGTCGCCTCAAAGAGGAAACTCACAAAAACGTCTGGTGTTACACCGGCTATACCTACGAGTCCCTGTTAAAAGACGAGACCCGCCGTCCCTGTCTCGACTATATCGACACCCTTGTCGATGGTCCGTTCGTCCAATCGCTCTTTGATCCGGCTCTCTCTTTCCGGGGCAGCAGTAATCAACGGATATTGCATTTGTCGGAATGCCGGTAGAGTTTTCCGAGGTTTTATTGTTTTTGACTTGTGGAAATCATATTTTTGTATCGTTTGTGTGATAATAAACGATAATTATGAATGCCTTGACTAACCTGAAATGCACATTGGCTCTCTCTGCCGGATTTTGCTCCTCATTTGCGAATGCACAAAAACAGCCCCATATTATATTGATTATGACCGACCAACAGCGGGGCGATGCTGTGGGGTGTATGGGAAATGAGTTTGTCATTACCCCTCATTTGGACAAACTTGCCAACGAAGGAACTTTGTTCATGAATGCCTATTCGTCCTGTCCCAGCAGCACACCTGCCCGTGCCGGATTGTTGACCGGAATGTCGCCGTGGCATCACGGAATGTTAGGATATGGACGGGTAGCGCCGAAGTATGAGTACGAGATGCCTCAAATGTTGAAAGACGCCGGTTATTACACCTTTGGTATCGGGAAAATGCATTGGTATCCCCAGCGGGTGAAACACGGATTTGACGGAACGTTGTTAGATGAGAGCGGCCGCAGGCAAGACCCCCATTTTACCAGTGATTATCGACAGTGGTTTCAAGTGCAAGCTCCCGGGAAGAACCCCGATGCAACAGGTATTTGGTGGAATGATCACGGTGCTGGGGTTTACAAATTAGATGAAAAACTACATCCCACGTACTGGACCGGCGAAATGGCTTGCAATCTCATCAGCCATTATGACCCCGAGAGCCGTCCTTTGTTCCTCAAAGTGTCTTTTGCCCGTCCTCACAGTCCGTATGATCCGCCGCAACGTTTTCTGGATATGTATGATAACGTCGATGTTCCCGACCCGGCGATAGGGGATTGGTGCGGTAGATATGCAAAGCGGTTGAATCCCGAAGAGGCTGCCTCGGATGCCCCTTATGGAAATTTCGGTAATGAATATGTCCGTAATTCCAAGCGACACTATTATGCCAATATTACTTTTATCGACGAACAAATAGGACGTATCGTTCAAGCGTTGAAAGACAAAGGTATGTATGACAATGCTCTCATCTTTTTCGTATCGGATCACGGCGATATGATGGGCGACCACTATCATTGGAGAAAGACTTATCCCTATGAGGGCTCGGTTCATGTTCCCTGTATCGCGAAGTGGCCGGCAAATGTCGGTGGGGTTGCTGAGAAAATAGATAATCCGGTGGAATTGCGCGATGTTTTACCTACCTTCTTGGATATAGCCGGGGCAACCGTCCCTGCCGATATGGACGGACGCCCTCTTTTACCGCTGGCCAAAGGAACCGATACCGGGTGGCGAGAATACATCGATTTGGAACATGCCACTTGTTATAGTCGTGACAACTACTGGTGTGCGTTGACCGATGGGAAAATAAAGTATGTATGGCGTTTTTACACGGGACAGGAAGAATTGTTTGACCTTGTCGCAGATCCGCAGGAACTCCACAATGCCGTTAACGATAAAGAGTACAAGGGACGGTTGGAAAAGCTGCGTGCTCGAATGATACGTCACCTCGGTGAACGAGGAGAAGAGTTCGTGAAAGACGGGCGGTTGGTCGTTCGCAAAAAGAAAATGCTATACAGTCCTCATTATCCGAAAGAATGATTTTCAATTCCCCCTCGGTGCTTTGCAATAGCGAAATATAGGGTGAGAGGTTTAATACATTTTCAAACTCCTCCCCCTGCCGTGTCCCGTAGTATTACGGGGTACTATGTTAGCCATATAGAGGAGACACCGAAGAAACAATAGTTTCTAAGGAGAAGGGTTGAAAAAGATCATTTGGTTGTAGAGTTCAACCCCTTCGCCCTGCGGGAACTCCCCCTATCTCATCTACGATGAGTAGAGGGAGAGGATTGAAAGTATCACATTAACAGTTTTTACTCCTTCGGAGCTTTATGGGGATTCACCTCCTCCCCTGTGTTTTGCACAGTAAAATATAGGGGAGGTGTCCGAAGGACAGAGGGGTTGAAAACGCCATCTCATTAGTCGGGTTATGGGATATTTATCCTCCACCCCTTGCCTTGTGGGTATTCTCCTTATATCGCCATATTGCGATGCAGAGTAAAGTGTAGGTATTACTACCGGTAATCCGATGCTAATGAAAATGCAGAATATTTCGATTTACATGTTGCCGTTCCAAATAGACTGGCCTTACTTATTTACAAGAAACCTGTTTTTCAGCCAATTGCGAACAGGCAAATCATAGAGTTTCAAACAAGCGTGTGCCACACCGACAGACAAGATAAACGTCGATACGGAGACAAATACGTGCGCTCCCATAGATGCATCAGGATTGTGTGTCACCCACGCCATCTGCATATAGGCAAAGGGATAATGGGTAATATAGAGCGGATAGGAGATTTCGCCCAGATAATTGCATACGGCCACACTGTGTTTCCCCTTTACCTCGCTGCCGGCTCCCATCGCCACGATAACGGGGAACAAAAGGAGTATACATGCCGCATCATAGATACCGTTTTGCCAAGCATCGGTTTCGCCTCCGATACGAGGCATTACCAAAGCTGCAACGACGAGTAACGAACACCACCAGAAGCCGGCCTTTACCCGAATAAGTTTTCCTATACGAAACAGTAATAATCCTCCGAAGAACGGATAAAGCACCCGAACGATACCGATATAGACCTGTTCGGGGGTAATGCTCCAACCTCCGATAACGGTATAAGCCGTAATGTCTCGATGGGCAAGTAACCCGAACACATCGAGATTAAGTGTCAAATCGAGTGTCAAAAACGCCGCAAAGGAAACAAAACAAACCAATGCGATTTTGGAGAACCTACGGACGACCAAAGCATAAAGAATATTCGCCAGATATTCCCACAGGAGCGACCAAGTAGGCCCATTGAGCGGATTGGTCTCTTGCCAGCCTCGTATATCCCAACTGGTAAGCGCCGGTATCATCGTACAGGCAAGCAGAAACATGAGCAGTACCTGCCACCATGCAGTTTGGTCTATAAGAGGGAAACGTTCGCAATTACCGAAATAGAACAACAATGCGCCTATTGCCGACCCCATGATTACCATAGGGTGCAACCGGATTAAACGGCGTTTGAAAAAAGCCAGAGTGGACATCTTTCCCCATCGATTGTCATAAGCATATCCGATCACGAAACCAGAAAGTACAAAGAAGAAATCGACGGCAAGATAGCCGTGGTTCAATATTTGATAAGCGGGACCTTTGGAATAAGTTTCAAACAAATGAAAGGCGACGACAATCACGGCAGCCACTCCTCGCAATCCGTCGAGAATAGCATAACGTGGTTTTTCGGACATAACCGCATCGGTGATTTTCTCCATGATATTATGCTGTTTTTTACGGGTACAAAAGTAGGACTCTTATTTTGATTGATATTTGCATATAGTTCGAAACTTTTGATTTATATTTACATTTTATATAAAACAGTCCCAGATGGAATCCAAATATTATCACTTGACAGGAGGTACGCATTCTTTTCTCGTATTACACGATTTGCTAAACCCGTCCGAGGAGTTTCCCATTCATACACAATCGGACTGGGAACTTATCTACATTATCAGAGGTTGCGGCACATTCGTTATCGGCGACCAATCGCAACCTTTCACGAAAGATGAAATCTTTTTAATACCGCCCGACATGTTGCACGGTTGGATATTCGACAACAATCCCGGCAATGTGGTAGAGGATATTTGTCTGCTTTTCAGGAAAAATCTGTTTAAAGAACTCTCGGTTACGTTACCCGAAATAGGGCCGCTCGGACATCTCGACAGCCGGCAACACACGGCCTTTCAGTTACGAGGCGATTTATTGAAAAATGTGAGGCATGAAATGCAGGAAATAATAAAAACCGACTCGCTCGGACAATTATCGGGAGTGATACGGATACTCGGACATCTGGCTCTTTCCGACGAGATGAATCCGACAGGAATCAATCGCCCGTTAAAGAAACGAGACAAGAAGATACAACAGATAGAGATTTATGTTTCCTTGCATTATAATCACGATATTCCTATCGACGAAATCGCCACCCTCGTACATATGAACCGTTCTTCGTTCTGCGTCTTTTTCAAACGAATGAAAGGGGTATCGTTTACGAGTTATCTCAATACCTACCGTATGGATATAGCCTGCCGCCTGTTGTCGACGACGGACAAATCGGTCTCCGAGATAGCGTACGGCGTAGGATTTAATAATCTATCTCATTTTTGCCGGACATTTCTGAAATACAAAGAAGTCTCGCCTACGAAATACAGGAACCGCATGGGGCATGGCCACACGGACATAACCACGACTCCGGCATAATATTCCAAAGAAAACTACGGGTCATCAAATAAAAGGCGACCGCAATTTTGCGGTCGCCCCGAATTCATCTTTCAACAACAAAATTTACTTTTTTACATTCTTCTTTTCGCAGCAAGGAGCCTTAGCCTTATCACATTTGGTTTGTTTGCAGCAATCGGCCTTGTCGTTGCATTTTGCCTTAGAGTCGCAACAAGGAGCCGTCGCTTTACAATCTTTGCATTTGCAATCGGTGCAATTACACTCTTTCTTACAATCGGCTTTGCCTTTTTTACAGCATTCCGTTTGGGTCTTACTACCGGTAGTCGTTTGAGCCACAGCCGGCAAGGCTATCATCGAAGCAGCGGCGATACACGCCATAACAAGAAACTTCTTCATAATTACTTTATTTTTAATAGGTGACTACTTTACAAAATAGAAAGCCAGCAAGGTTGCCTTAGTATCTCGGCATAGTCTATTTCGTATTATTTTACAACGCAAATATACAATGAGGAGATTACCGAAAAACCCAATGAATCTTATTTTTACCAAAAATCCTGTGAATAAAATCTATAAATAGAATAAAAATCATATCGATTACTATCGTCCTGCCTATCCGTGTGCCACGGAAGTCGTGAGTAAAAGACAAATCGCATTTCTGAATCGACGAAAAACCGTTATCCATATTACTATCGCCAATGCGTTCGACTTTAATTTGCCTCGGCCATTTCCGATTTTCGGTAAAAAAGAGTATCTTCGTCATTCAATTATATACAGACAAACCGCATAAGAAAAGATGGACGAATGGTTGTCACGTACCCGGCTGCTGTTTGGCGATGAACCGATAAAGCGATTGCAAAATGCCCACGTCCTTGTCGTGGGGGTGGGTGGTGTAGGGGCTTATGCCGCCGAAATGATCGTGCGAGCCGGTATAGGAGCTTTGACGATTATCGACGGAGACACCGTGTCAGAGAGCAACCTGAACCGACAATTGGTCGCTTTGCACAGTACCTTGGGAAAACCCAAAGTAGAGGTGTTGAAAGAACGGTTTCTCGATATAAACCCCGATTTGAAGTTGACGGCACAACACCGTTTCATCGAAGAGGAAGATATACCTGTTTTGTTGGAGGGCGGCGAAATAGATTTTGTCATCGATGCCATCGACACGCTGGCGCCGAAGGTAGCTTTGATCGCCTATTGCCTGCGGCATAAAATCAAAATCGTTTCATCGATGGGTGCAGGCGGACGCAAAGACCCGTCGGCCATACGGATAGCCGACATAGCCGATACCTACCATTGCGCTTTGGCAAAAGCGGTGAGATTGCGATTGCGGAAAGAGGGTATCTCCAAAGGTCTGAAAACGGTATTCTCCACCGAGCAGGCCGATCGTAACGCCGTCGTGGTCGTGGAAGGAGAACGTAACAAAAAATCGACCGTCGGGACAATTTCTTATCTGCCGGCAATCTTCGGGTGTTATCTGGCGGGGCATGTCATTAGAAAACTAACAGAAGTATGATAGAGATAAAAAACATACACAAGAGCTATGGTTCTTTGGAGGTACTGAAAGGTATCGACGCCGTGATCGAACAGGGCGAAATCGTCTCCATCGTGGGGGCGAGCGGAGCCGGCAAAACAACCTTGTTGCAGATCGTGGGAACGCTCGACAAGCCCGATTGCGGGGAAATCTTATACGACGGCAGGCGGGTGGATAACCTCCCCGATAGGGAAATGGCGCGTTTCAGAAACGGTAACATCGGATTCGTATTCCAGTTCCACCAGTTGCTGCCCGAATTTACGGCTCTCGAAAATGTGATGATTCCGGCTCTCATCGGGGGGAAAAAACAATCGGATGCAGAACAGGAAGCCAAGCGGATACTCGATTTCCTGAGCCTGAGCGACCGACTGGGACACAAACCGGCTCAACTGTCGGGCGGTGAAAAACAGCGAGTAGCCGTCGCCCGAGCATTGATAAACCGCCCCTCTGTTATACTTGCCGATGAGCCGTCGGGAAGTCTCGATTCGAAAAACAAAATCGAATTGCACAAACTGTTTTTCGACCTGCGTGACGAGTTCAAACAGACGTTCGTCATCGTCACGCACGACGAGACGTTGGCTCGAATGACCGATCGTACCCTCTTCATGAAAGACGGTTCCATCGTTTCTCCCGCTTCTGTCGAAGAATAAAACAAGGCATACAAATGAAAAAGAGTTGGTTATATGGTTGCTCCTTTATCCTTTTATCTATCTTCGCAACGGCTTGCGGAGACGATGAAAAAGATATTTACGGCATCTTCTATGCCGACATCGTCACTTGCCATACGAATAAAGGCAATCCTTATTTCACCTACCAGACAACCGATTCCGCTCCGGTCGATACGCTTTATCCCGTTTCGGAAGTAAACAGCGATGACATGGGCGAGGGAGTGCGCGTATTGCTGCAATACCGCCCGATAGAAACGTTGTCGGAACACAAAAAGCAGGTAGAAATACAAGCGCTTTCGGCTATTCATTTCGACACGCTTCGAATAGTACCCCATGACAAAATCGACCAGTTGCCCGACGACACTCTTTATTTGCAAAGCGTATGGAAAACCGGCGACTTCCTTAATCTGAGGTATCGTATCGACTATCACAGCCGGCCGCACAGCATCCTGCTTGTCGCCGACGAAGCCGAGCTTTCCGGTGATACTTTGAAAGTACAGTTGCGACACAGTCGCAACGACGACCCCGAGGGACATTGGAGCAATCTATACTCGTCGTTCAATATCTCGGCTTATCGAAGCCGTCCTTATACGACGCTGCAACTTTATGTAAATCAAGTAAATTTCAACTATAAATACTATTACTTTAAACTGAACTGATTATGGAAGAAAAAAAGGAAATCCAGATAGAATTGTCTGCCGAAGTAGCCGAAGGCATTTACTCCAATCTCGCTATTATTTCTCATGCTCCGTCGGAGTTCGTTATCGACTTTATCCGCATGACTCCGGGTGCTCCCAAAGCTCCGGTGAAATCGCGTATCATTCTCACGGCCGAGCATGCCAAACGATTGTTATTCGCCTTGCAGGACAACATACGCAAATACGAAGCTCAATTCGGGCCTATACAAATGAACGATCCTCAACGGGGCGGTATGCCTCCTTTCATGGCTCCCGGCGGGGAAGCCTGACAACCGACAGGAGACGAATTCTCTCTAACTCGTTATCTTTTCGGGTGTGACTCGGAATAACTAATCTCGTAAAAAAGGAAAGACAATGAACATCACTTTGCAACAATGGCTTTCTCGACAGCCTTATACGCAAACGACCGACAGCGATCGTTATTATACGCAGCTGGCCAACCGAGTATACGACCTCGTAAACATATCTCCGTTGAAAGAAAGATTAACCGAGGAGGCCACCAAAAGTCTTTGTTGCGATGTCGTAGGTTATTTTGCCGATATTCTGTCGGGTACGGGATTGTGGGCAACGTTTCTCTCCCATCACCGCTCGCTCTACGGTCGTATCCTGCCATTCTTTCCCGCCGAGAATTACTACGACGGGGAAGTAAACCGGGAAGACCTGCGAGTGCTACTCTGGTATCTGCTTTGTACGCACGACTCCTTGCACGAGATTCTTTCCCCGCTCGACAACCGTCTCGTCGCAACGGCCGATACGATTTACGATCTGTTAGAGTCGGAATACGAAACAGCTCCCGACTCACCCTTGTTACAAGAATTTTGTCTTCCCGAGCTGAACGATACCGACGACCCCGAAGCCCGTTACCGGTTCGCCGAATGGCTCTTTTGGGATTCGTTTCTGTTGGGTCCTTCCAATCGTTCGCTCGCCCGGCAGCTTTCACACGAAGCACAGAGTAAATCGCATGGAGACAAAGAAAGAATCGCCAAGCTCGGCGAACTGCGTCGGGAATCGCTATATACTCTGCCGGCCGGACCTTTGGCGCTCTTTGCTCACGAATGGGTCTCTTTGCTTTGGCAACACACCTTCCCCGAAGAAGCGGAAGAGAAAAAGGAACTGCACCCCTATTACCGGCAATTCACCCGAGAAACCGGAGGCATGCCTGTCAAATACATAGACTCTTACTCGGAGTTGGACAAATTTCTTACCGAAGGGATGCAATGGGGAGAAACAGAAGGCGGACATCTCTCGCACCTCGCCGGGAAAAAGAATTTTATTCTCTATGTCACGCCTTACAAAGGCATGCTCATCGCTTCGGATATAGCCCAATGCGTATGCGACCCTGCCAATCCTTGTTACGACCCGCAGGTAGCCCGAAGGGATGCATTGTCGCTCCTTACCGTACCCGGGCGATGCCCCATAGACCTACTCATCTATTTGTGCGAAAACCGACTGCTTCCCGATGCCCGCTTCGCCGACGGAGACTCCGCATTTGTAGCCGAAAACTGGGACTTCATCGCCCGCTGTCTTTTGCAGGATTATTACCGGGCAGTATAAATACCGCTGAGTTTTTTTAATCCCTATCTCCCCAGCCGTGTCCCGTAGTATCATGCGATAGGGGAGAAGGGTACAAAGCTATCTTTGTGCCGAAACGAGAAATACCATTTTCAATCCTCTCCCTCTGCTCATCGTAGAATGAGATAGGGGGAGTGCCCGTAGGGCGAGGGGGTTAAATATCTGATATAAACCGACTGATGAGATAGCGCATTTCAACCCCTCCGTCACTACGTGCCACCTCCCCTATATGGCTAACGCCACACCCCGCAATGCTACGGGGCACGGCAAGGGGAGGAGTTTAAAGGTGAACTGCCCCAAAAAGCTGGACAAGCTCCACCTAACCGAAAGCGTTTCATCTTATAGTTAGTATCGGATTACTTTGCCCGTTACCCGCCGTTTTCCTTTTGGCTTCACCGCCCGATAAAGGCGGAAAGAAATACATGGGAAAGTTGAGATGTATTCTTTCTTCTCCCCTCGGTAGCGAAAACAAAATGGTGTGCCTGATTTGGAGAATTCGGAGAAGAGTATTACCTTTGCATTCGAATTTTTATTCAGTTATTCGTATGATTCAACAGGGCAAGCATATTTGTTTCGGTGTAAGGCGCAGGGGAGTACGTGCGCTTTCGATCGTGCATGTCCATTGGTTCAGCGGCTTTATTTGACTGCCAATCGATTTTTAGGGGGATAATCTGTAAAATCTCGTTTTCTTTTCCCCTTTTGCGGGCGGAAGCCCTATCCGGTTATTTTCATTCGTATAAACGTAGCTCGGATACGACGACGGAGTCGTTGTAGTCTGTGGCATAAAAGACAGTCAAATTATGTTTCGTATTTTGATCCTTTTGGTTTTGGGTGTTGGCGTAGGATATATGTTGCGCGGACGTTCTTTCGTCGGCGTGACGAAATGGAGTATACAGATTACCGTTTGTGTCCTGTTATTTGTGTTCGGGGTGTCGATAGGGTCCGATCGTAATCTCGTAGATAATTTTTACAATTTCGGTTGGCAAGCGGCTGTAATTGCCTGCCTCGGAGTGCTTGGGAGTATTGTGGCCGCTCGTGTAGCTCAACGTTTGTTTTTTAAGAAAGGAGGTGAATCATGAAAGGGAATTTGATGATTTTGGTTTGTTTCCTTGCCGGGGTATTTGTAGGGTTGGGCGATTTCGCTCCGGAGTGGTTGCTCGGTCATGATTTGCCTATAATTATTCTTTCGCTGTTGATTGTACAAGTGGGAATTAGTTTAGGTTCGAACAACGATTTACGCGGATTATTCCATTCGCTTAATCCCCGCATGTCTCTTTTGCCTGTTTTTACTATCGGTGGTACGCTTTTATTTTCGGCCATAGGTGTTTTTTTGCTGCATGGGCGTGATTTGAACGATTGTTTGACGATCGGCAGCGGTTTCGGGTATTACTCGTTATCGTCGGTGTTGATAGCCGACATTAAAAGTGCCACTCTCGGTCCGCAAGGAGCTGCCGAATTGGCGACTATCGCTTTGCTCGCCAATGTCATACGCGAGATGATCGCTTTGTTCGGTACACCCGTTCTCGCTCGTTGGGGTGGGAGGTTGGTTCCTATTTCGGTAGCGGGTATCAATTCGATGGACGTGTGCCTTCCCATGATCGTGCGAAGTTCGTATAAGGGAGAAGAACTCATACCGATAGCTATTTTACATGGCATAGCACTCGAAGTAAGCGTGCCGTTTCTTATTAATGTATTCTGTTGAGCGGCCTGTTTAAAGTTCGGTTATGCCATAAAAAAGAACGTATCTCGATCATACATTTGTCGAAAAATACGCGACGATGGTAGAAGAACCTTTTGTAAACTTGCGCACGGCGATAGAATCGACCCGCCAAGCCGTACTGCTCAAATACTATAACGAGCTGTTGGAGCTCGATCCCAAGACTCAACCGAAACAGATCACGGCGGTAACCCGCTGTGTCGATACGCTCGAACGGCACAGCCGGGAACAGGAAGAGCAACAAACCGACAACGACATCGACAAAATGATAGCCGAGGGACGTTTGCCGGGGGAATATGTGCAGCGTTACCGATGGTGTAAACGCGCGGCATATTATTTTTCGTCTATTGTCAGTGCCATCGACGAGACCGATGCGTATGATTTGCCCGAGGGTGAAAAGCATCCTTATGAAGAATTTGCCAGTCGTTTTTGGGAAGAGGTCGCTTGTCGTTATTGGGCTGCCAAAGATGAGGTGAAAAAGGATATGGAGGAAAAACGCAAACAATGGAAGCGGGGGCGATTGGCGAAATGCAGCCGTCGCAAGAAGACCGGCAAATCGCTCCGGTTGCCCAAAGTCCTTCCTGCGCCGCCTACACCTCCGCCTCCCTCTCCCAAAGGATATTTCCCGCATCTGCCCGTTTCGCCGCAGCCCGCAGCGGCATGGTGCATGGGATAGGAAAGAGGTTCTCCTAAACCCTTTAAAAATTTCTAAGCGATTCTTCTTAACCCCTTTCCTCAGAAACTGTCGTTTCTTCGGTGTCTCTCCTATTGTACTGCTTTGCGGCACAGGGGAGAAGGAGAAATACCCGCAAAGCAAAGAAAAATTAAAACAGCGGCAGAGCGATGTTGTCGAAAGATTTCCACCCTCCTCTCCTGCTGTGCCCTGTAATGCTACGGAGCACGGTAAGAGGGAGATACACTACCCTATTCCTGTTGTTGAAGGCATTAATACTTCTCCCCTGTGTTTTGCAGCGCAAAATATAGGGGAGAGACAGAGGAGCGATAGCGACGAAGAGAGGGGTTGGAAAATAGCATGTTATATTTTGAAGGTTTAACCCCCTCGCCCTGCGGGCACTCCCCCTATCTCATCTACGATGAGCAGAGGGAGAGTGTTGAAAGTATCCTCTTGAACAGCTTTTATCCGCTCCGATGCTTTGTGGGTATTTTCCCTCCTCCCTGCCGTATCCCGTAGCCTTACGGGGTGTTTTGCCCAGTAAAATATAGGGTAGGTGGCACGAAGTGACGGAGGGGTTGAATATCATCAAAAATCTATTTGGCTGCTTTTCTTAACCACTTACCGAGGAGATCGGAATGTGGTTGCCGACAAAGGATTCATTGTTAACATTCAAGTCTGCCCTCATGAGTTTTCTACTGAATCCGTTTGTTCTTTTTGCTCTGCATTCGCCTTGTACTATCTTTGACAAAAGTCCGATATAGGCTGCGATTCGGCAAAAAAACAAATGGATTTGTTCTTTTTGCTCTCATCTTGCACTATCTTTGTACCCATTAAACGAGTATAGTACATGAAAATAGAACAGATTATATCCGATGCTGCGGTCAAAGCGGTGAAAGCTTTGTATGGAATCGAGGCAGCTCCCGGGACGACAGTTCCTCAAAAGACGAAGAAAGAGTTCGAAGGAAATCTCACGTTGGTGGTGTTCCCTTTTTTGAAAGCCTCTCATAAGGCTCCCGAAGCTACGGCTCAGGAGATAGGCGAGTATCTTCTCGCCAATGAGCCGGCAGTCGCTTCGTTCAATGTAATCAAGGGCTTTCTCAATTTGGTGATCGTTCCTTCGTTTTGGAGCCAGATGTTGCATCACATCGACGAGGAGGCCGATTTCGGGACGCATAAAGCTGCCGCCGATGCTCCTTTGGTCATGGTCGAATATTCCTCGCCCAATACCAACAAACCGTTACATTTGGGACATGTGCGCAACAACTTGTTGGGATATAGTCTTTCCGAGATTTTGAAAGCCAATGGTAATCGGGTGGTGAAGACCAATATCGTCAATGACCGGGGTATTCATATCTGTAAATCGATGCTGGCTTGGCAAAAATGGGGCGACGGTGTTACTCCCGAAAAGGCCGGAAAAAAAGGCGACCACCTTATCGGTGATTTCTATGTGTTGTTCGACAAACATTACAAACAAGAACTGAAAGAGCTGGAAGCCAAAGGCATGACCCCCGAAGAGGCCGAGGCCGCCTCGCCGCTCATGCAGGAAGCCCGCGCCATGTTGCGCAAATGGGAGGCCGGTGATCCCGAGGTTCGTTCGGTTTGGGAGATGATGAACAACTGGGTTTATGCCGGATTCGACGAGACGTATCGTCGCTTGGGCGTGGACTTCGATAAGATATATTACGAGTCGCAGACCTATCTCGAAGGGAAAGAGAAAGTGCTCGAAGGATTGGAAAAGGGTATCATGTATCGGAAAGAGGACGGCTCGGTATGGGCCGACTTGACGGCAGAGGGGCTCGACCACAAATTGTTATTGCGCAGCGACGGAACATCGGTGTACATGACGCAGGACATCGGTACGGCCAAGTTGCGTTTCAAAGATTTCCCCATCGATAAGATGATTTATGTGGTGGGCAACGAACAAAATTACCATTTTCAGGTTCTTTCTATATTGCTCGACAAACTCGGGTTCAAATGGGGCAAAGATCTCGTGCACTTCTCCTACGGTATGGTGGAGTTGCCCGAAGGAAAAATGAAATCGCGCGAAGGTACGGTAGTGGATGCCGACGACTTGATGGACGAGATGATCGCCACCGCTCGCGAGACATCGGCCGAATTGGGTAAACTCGACGGCTGTACTGCCGAGGAAGCAGAAGAAATTTCTCGTATCGTGGGTTTAGGTGCATTGAAATACTTTATCTTGAAAGTCGATCCCCGCAAGAACATGACTTTCAATCCCAAAGAGTCGATCGACTTCAACGGGAACACGGGACCCTTCATTCAGTACACCCACGCCCGCATCTGTTCGGTCATGCGCAAGGCTGCCGAAGCCGGTATCGATTATCGCCAAGTGGACACCGCTAAGGTAGAACCCTCTGAAAAAGAGATTTCGCTCATTCAGCATTTGGCCGATTTCCCTGCTGTGGTTGCCGAAGCCGGTCGCATATACAGTCCTTCGCTTATCGCCAACTATGTGTATGATTTGGTGAAAGAATATAATCAGTTCTACCACGATTATTCGATTCTGCGCGAAGAAAACGCCGAAGTACGGGCATTCCGCCTAATGCTTTCGGCCAACGTCGCCAAAGTGATAAAAACCGGTATGGGATTGCTCGGTATCGAAGTGCCCGACCGTATGTAAAAAATAACTGTTAAAATAGAAAGAAATGGAAAATTTGTATGATTCTTCTTATAAATCGACTACCGGGACATCGGTTTTGTCGATGGTGATGCGTAAGGTGTACGGGCGTATGTTCCTCGCCCTTGTTGTAACGGCTCTTACATCGTTGTATGTGGCTTCTTCTCCGGCCATATTATCGGTTGTGTTGGGAAATCGGGCTGTCTTTTTCGGCTTGATGATTGCCGAACTTGCCGTTGTTTTCGTTGTTTCGGGCATGTTGAATAAACTGAGCACGACGACCGCCACGCTGTTGTTCTATCTGTATGCTGTTCTTAACGGAGTGGTATTTTCGTCCATTTTCGTCGTGTACGATTTGGGCTCTATCGCCTATACATTCTTCATCACAGCCGGCGTGTTCGGGGCGATGAGCGTGTATGGCATGGTTACCAAGAACGATATGACCAAGTTCGGGAGCTATTGTATCATGGGATTGTTCGGGTTGATCATCGCATCTATTGTCAATATATTCGTGGCAAGCAGTACTCTCGACTGGATTATCAGTTTGTTCGGCGTGGCTTTGTTTATCGGATTGACGGCATGGGACACCCAAAAGATCAAGAATGCGGCCTATGTGACCGATCCTTCCCAGACCGGGAAGTTGGCGACGATAGGCGCTCTGTCGCTTTATCTCGACTTTATCAACTTGTTCCTTTATCTGCTTCGTATTTTCGGAGGTCGTAGCAACGATTAAGCGTTACGGGAACTGAATCCATAATATACTCGATATGACACAACCGTTTTATATCTATAATACACTTACCCGAAAAAAAGAGGAGTTCAAACCGTTGAACCCTCCCTACGTGGGTATGTATGTATGCGGTCCCACGGTTTACGGGGATGCTCATTTGGGACATGCCCGTCCCGCTATCACGTTCGACGTATTGTTCCGTTATTTACGGCATTTGGGATATAAAGTGCGCTATGTGCGCAATATTACCGATGTAGGGCATTTGGAAAACGATGCCGACGAAGGGGAGGATAAGGTCGCCAAAAAAGCACGGCTCGAATCGCTCGAACCGATGGAGGTGGTACAATATTATCTGAATCGTTATCACAAGGCGATGGAAGCTCTTAACGTGTTGCCGCCGAGTATCGAGCCGCATGCGTCGGGGCATATTATCGAACAGATCGAATATATCAAAAAGATTATAGAGGCCGGATATGCTTATGTAAGTAACGGGTCGGTTTACTTCGATGTAGTGAAGTATAATAAAGACCACCATTACGGCAAGCTGTCGGGACGCAATATCGACGACCTGCTCAACACGACGCGGGAGCTCGACGGACAGAGCGAGAAGCACAATAGTTTCGATTTCGCTCTTTGGAAAAAGGCTTCTCCCGAACATATCATGCGGTGGCCCTCGCCGTGGAGCGACGGTTTTCCCGGTTGGCATCTCGAATGTTCGACCATGAGCACCAAGTACTTGGGCGAGGAATTCGACATTCACGGCGGAGGCATGGATTTGCTTTTCCCCCACCACGAATGCGAGATAGCCCAATCGGTGGCTGCGCAGGGGCACGAGACGGTGCACTATTGGATGCATAACAACATGATTACCATCAACGGGCAGAAGATGGGCAAATCGTTGGGTAACTTCATTACGCTCGACGAGTTCTTCTCCGGTAATCACAAATTGTTGCAACAGCCTTATTCGCCCATGACGATACGCTTCTTTATCTTGCAAGCGCATTATCGCAGCACGGTCGATTTTAGCAACGAGGCCTTGCAGGCATCGGAAAAGGCCCTGCAACGTATGCTCGAAGGGTGGGACAACCTCTCGAAGATCGAGCCTGCCGAAGTTTCCACGGTCGATGTGAAAACCATTCGCGAACGTTGTTACGAGGCGATGAACGATGATTTGAGTACGCCTATCGTTATCTCCCATTTGTTCGAAGCCGTGAAGATTATCAATACGGTATTGGCGGGAGGAGCTACTTTGTCGGCCGAGGATTCGGCTCATTTGAAGGAAACTTTCCGTATATTCCTTTTCGATATCATGGGCATTCGCGAAGAGGCCGGTGTCTCGGAAGAAGGGAACGAGGCCTATCATAAAGCCGTGGATTTATTGCTCGATGTGCGTAAGGAGGCTAAGGCTCGTAAGGATTGGACGACATCGGATTACATTCGCGACAGGTTGTCCGAGATAGGTTTTGAAATCAAAGACACCAAAGAGGGTGTAGAGTGGAAGTTGAAATAAACAGACTTTCGATGAAATGATACGACAAACCCCGTGTCCTGCTCAGAACACGGGGTTTGTCGTATGTATGAATGTTTGGAGCCTCTTTTATTTCTTCATTTCTGCGACGAACTCGTTGGCTTTTGCCACGGCTTTGGTGATGTGGTCGCAGATATGGTCGTCGCCTATAAGCCGGTCTATATTCGCCTTTTTGAGAGTGGCGTGTACCGTGGGATTGACCCCCGACAGAATGACATGTATCTTCTCTTTCTGTGACGAGGTAATTAGGATTTCGAGGTTATGGATAGCCGTAGAATCGATAAAGGGGACTTTCCGCATGCGGATAATGCGCACCAGCGGACGATCGGCCATACTACGCATCAGTTCGTCGAACTTGGTGGCTACCCCGAAGAAGAACGGGCCTTCTATCTCGTAAACTTCCACGCCTTTGGCTACTTTCAAGACTTCGTGGGTAGTCGATTCGGTTCCGGTCGCAATATCGAGCTCGTCGTGGAGTACCGATATTTGCGTGGTCTCTGTCATGCGGCGCAAGAAGAGGACAACGGCCAACAACAGCCCGATTTCGATGGCGATCGTAAGATTGAATATAACGGTCAGCAGGAAGGTGATGATAAGTACCGACACGTCCGATTTCGGATTTTTCAGCAAGGAACGTACCGTGCGCCAACCGCTCATGTTATAGGAAACGACGATCAATACACCGGCGAGGCACGACATGGGCACGAGCTTGATAAGCGGCATAAGGAACAGGAATATCAACAAAAGGACGATAGCGTGTATTATACCGGCAATGGGAGTGCGCCCGCCGTTGTTGATATTGGTCATGGTACGGGCAATGGCTCCGGTGACAGGGATTCCCCCGAAGAAAGGAACCACGATATTGGAGGCTCCCTGTGCGATAAGCTCGGTATTGGAGTTGGTCTTGTCGCCGGTTACACCGTCGGCGACGGTGGCCGATAGCAGGGACTCTATGGCTCCCAATACGGCGATGGTAAATGCCGGAGAGAGTAATTGGTTTATCGTCTCCATATTGATATTCAGAGCTTGCGGCTCGGGAACTTCATTGCTGATGTTAAAACGGTCTCCAATGGTCTCTATTCCTTCGATTCCCCAAAGACGTTCGAGCACATAGACCAGCACGGTCATGAGAATAATCGCCATGAGGGAGCCCGGTATTTTGTTGGAGATGCGGGGAGTGTAGGCAATGATGAGAATACTGAGTATTCCTATGCCCAGCGACCAGAAATTGGTGGTCTCGATGTGCTGAAAGTAAGCGACCCACTTGGATATGAAATCGGCGGGGACGCTGTCCATCGATAATCCGAGCAGGTCTTTTATCTGTGTGGCGAAAATGGTAAGCGCGATACCGCTGGTAAATCCCACGACAATGGGGTAGGGAATGAACTTAATGATGGTTCCCAAGCGGAAGCAGCCCATCAAGACCAATATCAAACCGGCCATGAAAGTGGCTATCGCCAGTCCTTCCAATCCGTAGGCTTGTATAATGCCGTACACGATAACGATAAATGCTCCGGTAGGTCCGCCTATTTGCACGCTGTTCCCGCCTAAGAAAGAGACGATGAATCCGCCGATAATGGCGGTGATGAGACCTTTTTCGGGAGATACGCCCGAGGCGATACCGAAAGCGATAGCCAAAGGCAGAGCGACGATACCGACGATGATACCGGCCATGAGGTCTTTCGTAAATTTTTCTTTGGAATAGCTTGCCAGCGAAGCGAGAAACTTCGGGTGAAAATCTAATGTACTTTTCATCTTTTTACCTATTTTATACCTATTATTCGAAGAGCCCGATTTCGACATCGGGATTCGACAAATTAATTACCTCTCTAATCGGTCGGGTGACCAATTTGAAAAAACGCAACAAAATTAACTATTTTTTATGATTAAAGCCAGTATTTGCCGAAAAAATAAAAAAAATAATAAAGAGAAAATACCACCCGGATATTGGGTAATGGTATTTTCTCTTTATCGAATAGTGCGGTGGTACGCTTAATAGATAACCAACAATCCTATTTTTCCCGTATCGTTCGAATGGATTACATAAGTGCCGGCTGTCAGGGCGTCGGTAGAAATCGTTTCGCTTTCATTTCGGAGGGTTTGCCTGTCGAGCAACATACCGTTCACAGAATAGATTTCGAATATTCCCGAACAACCGGCGTTTACACGTTCTCCCTGTTTTACGGGATTAGGCGAGAACAACATACAACGTTCTTTAAGGGAAGCGATTCCCGATGTCGTGTTTTCTACCAATGCGAGTGTGTTTGTGCTTTGTGCCAGATTGAGCAGCGGACTTTCGTTGCTTAAAGGAGCATAGATTTCCAAACTCGACCGTAACATTTTGCCTTCGGCCACGGCGGCGATTTCTTTATCGTTCATACCCGAACGCCAGAAGAAAAGTTGGCGATAGTCTGCCTTATCGGGCGCGTTACTCCCGCCTAAGGCAAATTTCGTTGCTACGAGCTTTTCGGAAAGCTCTCCGCATTTTACGCCGTTCACATACAGTTGGGTCATTCCCCACGCATAATAGTGTGTCAAGGATATACATAACCATTCGTCATTGGCCGAGGTGGTCGATGTGATTTGTCCGTCCGATGGCGATTCGTAAACGATATTTCCGTTTTCGTCGATTTTAATATTACCCGTGCCGTTTTCGGTCTCGAACGAGGCGAGAGTTCCGGCAGAAGAGGCTTTCACTTCGAATGAAAGGGTGAAGGGGTGAACGATATTTTCCGGTACGAATTCGATGTGTTGCGTAGCGGACGCTTTGCCCAAAGCATAGGCGGTGCTTTCTTGTCGTTGCGGAATGGTTTTCCCGGCATCCAAAGCATCGAAGAGTGATGGTACTATGGCGTAGGACATTTCCCGATGTCCGTCCGAATTGGGGTGTGCTCCATCGCTTTCAATCGCTTTGACCCAGCGTCCTGCTCCGTCGTCGACAGCTCCCAGCATATTTACCGAAGGTACTTCCCATTGCTGTATGGTCAGGTTCAGGTTTTTCAAAATCTCATAATCGGATTCGTTGAATCCTCCGTTGGCATAGTTGCTTGCCATGACCGGCACGATACCTACGGAGTCGGCTTGGCGAATCAATTGTTTCATGCCTTTCTCGTAATTTTTCGCGGCTTGGTCGGTTTGAGTGCCGTTGTTCCGTTCATTGCCGAGCGACAACCCGTAGAATACGTAGCGTCCGCAATCCCGCAATAGGTCTCGTTCCCAACGGTCGAGTACCATTTGGGTCGTATTCCCACCGATGGAGATGTTCGAGGTGGTCCAGTCTTTGCCGATGTTTTCTTGTTTACGTTGTTTCAGTAGGTCGGTATATATGTAGGCGTATCCGTAATCGTTTGTCGCTCCTGTTCCATAGCAGACAGAGGATCCCATGAATGATATTTTGTATTCGTCGATTTCCTTACACGATTCGGGATAGGGTTTTTCGATGTCGGGTTTTTCCATAGTCTGGTCGGTTTCATGTATTTCTATCTTATCGATGTTGGGCCCGTCGTACCGGCATGATTCGGTGAACGAAATCGTGTTCAGCCCTTTGTCCAACCAAATCAATACCGATGTCTCTGCCGTGGGCAGTTGATCCCATTTGCCTTCGGACTTGTTCACATTGATATAGGTTTTTGCATAGTTGTTGATTTGAATATCCAAAGGACGTCCTGTGGGGTCGTTTGTAAAGATTTTCAATTCATACGGCCCTTCCTCGGGTATATCGACACACGTGAATTGCAAGTAGGAATTATTCTTGTTGTTGAAGTCTCCCACGTAGCGACCATTGGACATGCCTTCCAGATTTTTCACTTTCAGGTCTCCGTATAAATGGGCGTATTCGGCTTCCAATGTTATAGGGAAACCTTCTTGGGGTACGGGCAGGGGTGATTCCGAGGTTTCCAGTATTTCGAATTTATCCAAATTCGGACCTCCTGATGTCGTGGGATAGGGCGTTATTTTTATGGTATTCGTCCCGGCAGCCAAGTAAATCAGCACCTTGGCCGTTTCGGCAGGGGGAGTATCCCATTTCGCCGTTCCGTTAACGGTACATTCTACCTCTGGATAATTATTTACTTTTACAGTGAATCGACGTACACCATTGCAGTTGAAATAAGTTTTGAATTCATAGGTTCCGGCTTTTTCCATCTTCACATTGTGGAAGAAGAGGTAACTACCCCGGTCGTTTCCGCCCACGTATTTCCCGTTGGAGAAACCGTCGCCCGATTTAACTCTCGCCGGTGAATGAATGGAGTCGGCGTTTTCGGCTTCTAAAACCAAAATAGGACTTTGAGCACATAGCCCGAATACCGATAATAAAAAGAATAGTGAGAATTTGACTTTTTTCATGGAGTTAAAATAGTTTCTCATGTCGATAATATTTTTAAGGATTCACATATTATGACACCAAAAACGTCGTGTACCCTTATACCGAATCGGGAATTTTTTATTGTTGTCCGTCGAGACTCGATGATGGCGAAAGTGTATTTTCTTCTTTCCGGGTTTCGATTCCTCCTTTGTCTCTTTCTCTGTTTTTATGGTTGTCGTGGTTTGGTCGTCGCTTGTTTACCGGAAAAGTCACGGGTAATTATAAATGGAACACCCCCTTTGTGGTTCATTTATTGAACGCAAAGGGGGTGGGTATGGGTGATTCGCTCACTGGCGTGTTATATCTTTTTTGTATAGGCTCGGCGGCGTTTGTGTTGTTGCCGTTCGAAATATTGCCATTGGGATTGTACTTTCTCGTTCATTTCGAGTTCGGGATTGCTCTCGGCATATTTGTAACCGTTTTGAATGAATACCGGGATAAGGTCGGAGAATAGCAACGCATTGACTCCTTTGCTTTGGTAGTCGGGACGGACAGCTACCAACAAGAGGTCAACCCCGTCGTTTTTTCCTTTGAGGGCTTTGAGCAGATGGATAAAACCGAAAGGAAACAGCCGGCCTCTCGATTTCTGTAAGGCTTTCGACAAAGAAGGAATGGCAATACCCACGGCGATCAAATCGTCTTGCTCGTCGACAATGGCTGTTACGTTTTCGAGCCGTAATAACGGAATGTACATTTTTACATAATAGTCGATTTGTCGTTGAGACAGTGTCGAATATCCATATAAATCGGCATAGGCGTTGTTGATTAGGTCGAAAATTTTTTGACCGTAATTGCCTTTGTATACGTCGGATGCGCTTTTGAATTTCAGAATTCGCAGATTGTACTTTCGTTGTACGATGTCGCTAATGCGTTGATGTTTTTCGGGTACGCATTCGGGTACTTTTATTTTGTATTCCACCCAATCTATCGCTTTTTCGTAGCCCATGCTTTCGATGTGTTGCGGGTAGTATGGATAGTTGTAGATGGCAGACATCGTGCTTAGTTGGTCGAATCCTTCGACGAGTGTTCCTTCGGGATCCATGTCGGTAAAACCGAGCGGCCCGTGTATTTCGGTCATGCCTTTTGATTTTGCCCACTTTTCGACGGCATTGAAAAGCGCTTTGCTGACTTCTTTGTCGTCGATGAAATCGACAAATCCGAAGCGTCCGGCTTTTTCCCCGGACTTTTCATTCGCTTTGTGGTTGATGATTCCGGCAATTCGGCCGACGGGTTCCCCGTCTTTATAGGCCATGTAGTAAACCGATTCGCAGAAGTCGAACGCCGGATTGTTTTTCGAATTCAAGGTTCCTACTTCGTCCAGAACCAGAGCCGGTACATAGTATTCGTTTCCTTTGTATAAATTTATCGGGAACTTTGCGAACTTTTTCAAACCGCGAGTTCCTGATATTTCCTGAATAGTGATTGACATGATGTTTATAATTTCAGCAATTTGTTCTCGGTTGTTATTCCTTTATTCCGTATGCCAAATCTCCGGCATCGCCAAGTCCCGGAACGATGTAGGAGTGTTCGTCTAATTTATCGTCGATCGCTCCTACCCATATTGTCGTGTTTTCGGGGAAGTGGTCTTTCACGTAATCGATCGCTTGCCGGCTTGCGATTACCGATGCGATGTGTATGTCTTTGGGTGTGCCTTTGGTGAGCAGAGCTTTGTAGGATAGCTCCATAGATCCGCCTGTCGCCAGCATGGGATCTGTGAGTACCAATACTTTACCATCGATTCGCGGTGAAGCGATATACTCGATAAAGATGTCGAAATTCAGCTTGTCTTTATATTTCCGGTAAGCCGAGACAAATGCATTTTCGGCATCGTCGAGGCAACTGAGGAATCCCTGATGAAAAGGCAGACCTGCCCGAAGAATAGTGGCCAACACGACTGTATCGTCGGGAAGATTGACATGGGCCGTTCCCAGCGGTGTTTTTACTTTTTTCTCGGAGTAATGGAGCCGGTGACTTATTTCGTAAGCCATTATTTCGCCTATTCTTTCGAGGTTTCGCCGGAATCTGATTCGGTCGGTTTGAATATTTACATCTCTTAATTCGGCCATAAATCGGTTTATTACCGAGTTTTTTTCCGCAAAATTGATTACTTCCATATTTTGTGTTTTTTGCCGAAGAGCAAAAGTACGTATAAATTTTGTTTTGGAAAATTATAGATTGTTTTTTCTTTTGTTTTGTTCTTTAAAAAGGAAAGAAACAGACCTTTTTGCTATCTTGGCATAGCGATTGAGGGTGTGTTTGTAATAAATACAAACAATTAGCGAAAATTTTCTTTAATTAAATCGTTACTTGTAGAATTTGTTTTTAATTTTGCAGTCGGTTTTCATGGATTAAGAAAAAAGAGAAATATTTTATAAACCATTAAATTTCAAAAACAATGGCAACATTAGATTTAAGCAAGTATGGTATTAAGGATGTAAAAGAGATTTTACACAATCCTTCTTACGAAGTTCTGTTTGAGGAAGAAACCAAAGCAGGATTGGAAGGTTATGAAAGAGGTCAGGTGACTGAACTCGGTGCTGTGAATGTAATGACAGGTATTTATACCGGTCGTTCTCCTAAGGATAAATTCTTTGTGATGAATGAAGCCAGCAAAGATACTATCTGGTGGACTACCGATGAATATAAAAACGACAACAAACCTTGCTCGGAAGCAGCTTGGGCCGATTTGAAAGCCAAAGCCGTTAAAGAGCTTTCGGGAAAGAGATTGTTCGTAATGGATACTTTCTGCGGCGCTAACCCCGCTACTCGTTTGAAAGTTCGTTTCATCATGGAGGTTGCATGGCAAGCTCACTTCGTGAAGAACATGTTTATCCGTCCTACCGATGAAGAATTGGCTAACTACGGTGAACCCGATTTCGTGTCGTTCAACGCAGCCAAAGCGAAAGTAGACAACTACAAAGAGCTGGGTCTGAACTCTGAAACCGCTACCGTTTTCAACTTGAAGACTAACGAACAAGTTATCTTGAATACTTGGTACGGCGGTGAGATGAAGAAAGGTATCTTCTCAATCATGAACTATCTGAATCCTTTGAAAGGTATGGCTTCGATGCACTGCTCGGCCAACACCGATAAAGAAGGTAAGAGCACAGCTATCTTCTTCGGTCTTTCCGGAACGGGAAAAACTACTTTGTCTACCGACCCGAAACGTTTGCTTATCGGTGACGACGAACACGGTTGGGACAACGACGGTGTGTTCAACTACGAAGGCGGTTGCTATGCCAAAGTTATCAACTTGGATAAAGAAAGCGAACCCGATATTTACAATGCCATTACACGTGACGCTCTTCTCGAAAACGTTACGGTTGATGCCAACGGAAAGATCGATTTCGCAGATAAGAGCGTAACGGAAAATACTCGTGTATCTTATCCTATTTATCATATCAAGAATATCGTAGAACCGGTATCGAAAGGTCCTCACGCTAAACAAGTAATCTTCTTGTCGGCCGATGCATTCGGTGTTCTTCCTCCGGTTTCTATCTTGAACGCAGAACAAACCAAATACTATTTCTTGTCTGGTTTCACCGCTAAATTGGCCGGAACAGAACGCGGTATTACCGAACCGACTCCTACTTTCTCGGCTTGCTTCGGAGCTGCATTCTTGTCGTTGCATCCGACCAAATATGCCGAAGAGCTGGTTAAGAAAATGGAAATGGTAGGCGCTAAGGCTTATTTGGTGAACACCGGTTGGAACGGTACGGGCAAACGTATCTCTATCCGCGATACTCGTGGTATTATCGATGCTATTCTCGATGGCTCTATCGACAAAGCTCCGACAAAGGTTATTCCTTATTTCGACTTCGTTGTTCCTACTGAGTTGCCGGGTGTGGACAAAAATATCCTCGATCCTCGCGATACTTATGCTAATGCTGCCGATTGGGAAGTTAAAGCTAAGGATTTGGCCGCTCGTTTCATCAAGAACTTCTCTAAATTCGAAGGTAATGCCGCCGGTAAGGCTTTGGTTGCTGCCGGTCCGAAATTGTAATCGTACACGATTTGACTCTATACGCAACAGGCCGCTTCGTCGAAGCGGCCTGTTGTTTTTTTGTGATGGTCCGGTGGATTTTCAATAACGATGAAAGTATTGTCTTCTGCTGTGTCTCGTGGTGTTACAAGGTGGGTATAATAGTGTATAAAACTTTTTTTGGAAAATCGACGGGGCTGTTTCGATGAATTCCTTACTTCTCTATATTTTCCATGTGGAAAACAGACCATAGTGCTATGGGATATGGCAAGGGAAAGGTTGAGATGCTTATACTTATTTTGTTGAGGGCTATTTTGTTAGTCGGTTGGTAGTTTCCAACTTCTCCCCTGCTTCGATTTTCAATCGGAGATAGGGGACGCCGCAGGAGTGAATCCTACGGAGAGGGGTTAAATCTAAGAAGCTGTTTTAAATTTATAGAGAAATAATATTATCATTGCAAGCAGGTATGTTCCGGCCATATTGAGCCCCTGTCTCGCATCTTGAACCCCTTGATTTTTGTCAATAGCCCGCTATTGACTGCCTATCTCGGACTCCAATCAGCTTCAACATAGGTCTCAATCTGTCTTGGAATAAATTTAAAACAGCTTCTTAGATTTTGAGATTTTTTTTACAGGGAATTTAACCCCCTCGCCCTGCGGGCACTCCCCCTATATCGCTGCGCGACACAGAGGGAGAGGTTGCTGCTCCCTGTTATTTTTGTTGTTGCCGGTATTTTCTAACCCCTCCGTCCTACGGACACCTTTCCTATATGGCTGACGCCACACCCCGCAATGCTACGGGACACGGCAAGGGAGGAGGTTAAGAGTGTACAGGGGAGAGAAAAGGGAAAGAATACACACAAAGCACCGAAGGAGTAAAAACAGAGGAGGTTAAATATAGCTTGACTTTTCCATGTACTTCTTTCTGCTTTTATCGGTCGATGAAGATGCCGGTTTACAACTTCACTTTCTTTATCTTACCCTTACTTTCGTTGTGCATACGGTCTACTGCCGTCACTACATATACATACTGACGGGTTCCGTGTTTATAAGGGAGCAAAAATTTCGTGTCCCGAGTAATGGCTACGAGATGGGATGCATCACATAAACAAATGTCTTCGCTGGGTGCAAAACGATAGACACAGAAATAAATTTGCTTCTGCATCTCATCGTTGGTTTTCTTTCTTTTCCACTGCAATTCGTATCCCTCGGGAGTCCATTTTGCCTTCAAACCCTTCACCTCGTCGGGAGCCTTGCTGTCGATAAACGTATAGGCCGGGATAAGGGAGGGAACCGCATGGTAATACCCCTTCAAGTCGTCGGCTATGCCTTTATAATTTTCCAACAAGGAATAGCCCGGCCAGAAACAGTTTCCACCTACATGGTCGAGATAACGGCTCAACTGCATTTTATGGTTCAGTTGCGTGTATATGGGATTCACGTCGGTAGCATTCATCGTACGTGCCACGTCTTGACCGATGTAGAGATGACGTCCGTTGGCATGATTGTTCCACCAATAAATCAGTGTCTCGACACATGCGGCCTGATGACCTATCTCCCAATAAAGTTGCGGTAACATGTAATCGACCCAACCGTTGCGTGTCCACAGCAACACATCGGCATAGAGCTGGTCGTAGTTTTGCAACCCGTTCGTCGCACTGCCGTCCGGGTCGCTCTTTTGATTCCGGTAAATACCGAACGGGCTGATACCGAATCGCACCCACGGTTTACGCGATTTTATAATCTTGTGCAGTTCCTTAATCAATGCATTGACATTCTCCCGACGCCAATCGCCACGATCCATACCGTTACCGTACCGGGCATAACTGTTTTCATCGGGGAACTCGCTGCCTGCTATCGGATAAGGATAAAAATAGTCGTCCATGTGAATGGCATCTACATCGTATCGCGATACAATATCGTCGACTACCCGGCCGATGAAGCGGCGGCACTCCGGTAACCCCGGATCGAAATAGAGCTGTCGGCCATACCGAACGAACCATTCGGGGTGTTTATGATAGATGTGCGATGCGGCGAGCGGCTCATCGGCATTAGTTCCCACCCGATAAGGGTTGAGCCACGCATGCAACTCCATGTTGCGGGCATGACATTGCTCGATCATATACTGCAACGGGTCCCACAACGGTTCGGGAGCCACGCCTTGCTTCCCGGTCAGATACTTGCTCCACGGTTCAAGTTCCGAACGATAAAAGGCATCGGCCGTCGGGCGTACTTGGAAAATAACCGCATTGATACCGATATGCTGCAAACTATCCAACATTTGGTCGAAATAGTCTTGCATCGCATCCCGATTCATCTCCATGTAGCGACTCTGACCTACCGTGTGAATCCATGCGCCGCGAAATTCTCGTTTCGGGTGTTCTGCGCCCTGCGACACCATTCCGCTTAAAAAGGAAAACAATAATAGTGATAAATAAATTTTAAGTTTCATTGTATTGATTTTTGTTTTGTGAGACAAAAATAGTGCAAGGCAAGGAGATAACCAAATTTATTTGTTTCTGTGTTCGTTCATATTATCTTTGTCACTACGAATATAGGAAGCAAATCGAAAATGCAATTTCCGTTTGCCTCTGCACTTACCTTTCACTATATTTGTAGAATATAGGATACGGCTCGGCATAGTCAAAACTGAAATGAGATTTCCGTTTGCCTCTGCGCTCACCTTTCACTATCTTTGCAATATGCGAGAATAAGTCGGGCTGGGCACGAAAAAATGAGGTTGGTTTTATCCGACTCGCTTTTTACTCTGCATGCACAACGTGCAAAATATAGATATGATATGGATATTATATGGATTATTGTAGGAGCGATATGCTTGCTCGTCGGGTTAGCGGGTTGCTTTCTTCCGGCACTTCCGGGTCCTCCGCTCTCTTATGTGGGCATGATACTTCTTCATCTCACCGACAAGGTGCAGTTTACTGCGACACAGCTCATCGTCTGGGCCATATTGGTCATTATTGTACAGGTGCTCGATTACCTCACACCTCTCATCGGCACGAAATACAGCGGAGGTAGCAAATGGGGGAACCGGGGCTGTATAGCGGGAACCGTCATCGGCATATTCCTCTTCCCTCCATGGGGCATTATTTTCGGTCCTCTCGTGGGAGCCGTCATTGGTGAACTGTTGGGTGGCAAACTCACACACGAAGCTCTCAAAGCCGGGCTGGGCGCTTTTGTAGGATTTCTCTTAGGAGTAATTTTAAAGGTATCGCTCTGCGGTTATTTCGTGGTTGTCTTCATCTCTGCTCTATTCTGATTTCTTTTCTCTCTTTCCTGAGAAGAAAGACGAAAAAATTTTTTTTTCGAGCGGTATGATGATGGTTCGGTCGATAGTTCGTGGGGATTGTCCTTGTATATTTCAACCCCTCTCCTCAGAAACGGTTGTTTCTTCGGTTTCTCCCCTATTGCTTCGCTACACCCCGCAATGCTACGGGGCACGGCAAGGGAGAGGTTGATGTCCGGTTTGCTACTGTCGCTGTTTTTTCAACCCCTCCTTCACTACGTGCCACCTCCCCTATTGCTAACGCTACACCCCGTAATACTACGGGGCACGGCAAGGGAGAAGTTTAAAAGTAACCCTCTATTCATATAGACTGAGTCATAATAATGGGGAGAGAAGGGGAAAATTTTTTGCGAAAAACGTCTTTTTTGCTATCTTAGTAGCGCAAAAAGGAGGTAAAAACTATGGGGAAACGAGTATATTTAGGCTTGGGCTCGAATTTGGGGAATAAGGAGCGAATCGTGAGAAAAGCCATCGACAAGATTGGCGAACGGGTGGGAGCTGTCGTTGCCATGTCGTCGTTTTATAAGACGGCTCCGTGGGGCTATCAATCGGTGCATACGTTCTGTAACGCTGCTATCTCAGTAGATACCGATTTATCTCCCGAAGAGGTATTATTCACCGTACAGGAAATCGAGCGGGAATTGGGTAGTAAAAAGCATCGGGAAAGAGATGGCAGTTATGTCGACCGGCTTATCGATATAGATTTACTCGACTATGACGGTTTGGTGTTGGATACTCACTCGCTGGTGTTGCCTCACCCGTATATGCACAAGCGGACTTTCGTGATGACCCCGCTTGTCGAAATAGCTCCGCAATGGGTGCACCCGGTATTGGGAAAGACGGCAACGGAGCTATTGGAAGGTTTACGGAACGAAAAGTGATTTAGCCCCCAGAGTTTTATTTATATGATACGATCGGGGAAAGGCCTACAACATAGAGAGACTTTGCGTTTGTCGGTACATCTCTATTCTATGTACATTGTTTTTCGGCAAAATTGCAAATAAATTTGCTTTTGCTTTGGACTTGTACTATCTTTGTAGCCGAAAATGTGGAAGGATTTGGCTGCTTGCAACCACGGAAAAAAATGCTAAAACTGCGTTACGGGGCTTTTCGAAGCCCGTCCGGCTTTATCAAATCACCTTTGTTTTCGTGGGAATTGCGGTCTTTCTTCCTCCAATAATGTATCACTATTATTCAGGAGAGAAACCAATGAATTATTTGTTTACCTCGGAATCGGTGTCGGAAGGACACCCCGATAAAGTGGCCGACCAGATATCGGACGCTTTGCTCGACGAGTTTCTGGCGTATGACCCGAACTCGAAAGTTGCATGCGAGACCCTTGTAACGACCGGTCAGGTCGTATTGGCAGGCGAGGTTAAATCGAATGCTTATGTCGATTTGATGGAGGTTGCCCGCAGAGTGATTCACCGTATCGGATATAATAAAAGTTCGTATAAGTTCGATGCCGACTCGTGCGGTATTTTTTCGGCCATACACGAGCAGTCGGCCGATATCAATCGGGGCGTGGAGCGCGCCGAAGCGATGAGTCAGGGGGCGGGAGATCAAGGTATGATGTTCGGGTATGCTTGCAATGAGACGGATAATTATATGCCGTTGTCGCTCGATTTGTCTCACTTGTTGCTTACCGAGCTGGCCGTTATCCGCCGGGAGGCTTCGGCAATGACCTATCTGCGCAAGGGGAAGGTGACTTCGTATTTGCGTCCCGACTCCAAATCGCAAGTAACCATCGAATATAATGAACGGAACGAACCTGTGCGGGTGCATACGATCGTATTGTCGACCCAGCACGACGAATTCGTGACTCCGGCCGACGACTCGAAAGAGGCTCAGGAAGCGGCCGACCGGGAGATGTTGCAGACGATTTACAACGATGTGAAACAGGTGTTGTTACCTCGTGTTATCGCACAACTGCCCGAACGGGTACGAACCTTGTTCGACGACCAGTTGATTTTATTAGTGAATCCTACCGGCAAATTCGTTATCGGCGGGCCTCACGGGGATACGGGATTGACGGGTCGCAAGATTATCGTCGACACGTATGGCGGCAAAGGTGGTCACGGAGGTGGCGCATTTTCGGGAAAAGATCCCTCGAAGGTAGACCGTTCGGCCGCATACGCCGCTCGTCATATTGCCAAGAATTTGGTAGCGGCAGGGGTGTCGGACGAGATTCTGGTGCAGGTGTCGTACGCCATAGGAGTCGCCGAACCGGTGAGTGTTTATGTGAATACTTACGGTAAATCGCACGTGTCGATGAGCGATGCCGAGATAGCCCGACGGGTGTGCGAGATTTTCGACATGCGTCCGAAAGCTATCGAGGAACGTTTGAAGTTACGTAATCCTATTTATGAGGAGACGGCGGCTTACGGTCACATGGGAAGAAAACCGCAAACTGTCGTGAAGACATTCAAATCGCATTATAACCCCGAACCGATCGTTCGTGAGGTAGAGCTGTTCACTTGGGAGAAACTTGATTATGTCGAAGTCGTGAAAAAGGCTTTCGGAATGGCATGATGAGGATTCGAGCGATCGTATGTGCCGGTTTTGCCACGGTGATATGATTCCTTGATAATGGGATATTCATGGGAAATATTATATGACTATGAATTATATAGATATAGATAGTTCGCAGCATGAGCTTTACGACTCGTGGCGGAAATTGTATACTGTCAGTTTCCCTATCTTCGAGCAGCGGACGCAAGAGCAGCAGGAAAAAGCGTTCTCGTGTGCCGATTATCATTTGGTAGGGTATAGCGAAGGGGATATGTTTGTCGGATTTATCTCCTATTGGGAGTTTAGCAGTTATAGGTATATAGAGCATTTCGCAGTGCATCAAGGATTACGAGGACGGGGGTATGGAAGCGAAATTTTGAATGCGTTTCTCCGCTCGACCTCTAAAATTGTTTTGCTGGAAATCGATCCTGTCGTTGATTCTGTTTCGAGAGCTCGTTTGAGATTTTACCGAAAGTGCGGCTTCCATGAGAACCCTTTTGCCCATACGCATCCTCCCTATCGGGAGGGTTATCCGCCTCATTCGTTGGTTGTGCTTACATCTCCCCGGTCTATAACAGAAAATGAGTACCGGATTTTTAGCACGGACTTGACTGAGGTCGTGATGCAACAAGGATAAAATTTCGAGTCCTTTTGTTCGGAGGAGTATAAAAAAGGTGTATTCAAAGAGCGGGGCTTGTAAATCGTACAAGCCCCGCTCTTTGAATATATTGTGTTTCGATTAGGAATGATGTGTTGCCCTATTGCACGGAGGCTATAAGGAGGATCTGTCGATTAGTGGGGATATCGGTTCAATCGGAAATCAGAGGGGATTGTCTTTTTATATTTCTACCCCTATATAATCTTTTTAACCTCCTCGCCCTGCGGGTACTCCCCCTATATTCCCTAACGGAAACACCCCGCAATACTACGGGACACGGCAGGGGAGGAGTAGTACGCTTTGTACAGAAATTTAAGCAAGAATCAACCTTTCACCGAAAAGTCCGGAGTGTGTTTGTCGACAAGTGATTCATCGATAAAATTTATGCCTGCCCCACGGATTGAAAAAGCTATGTGTGAAGGAGGAATCAGTAATTGCTGAAATTCTGGGGTTTGATGACGAACCCTACTCTCAGGCGAGAATGGAATTTGTTATAGTCGAGCAGTCCTTCGCCGTAACCGTTGTAATATTGTATAAAGAAATATTGGTTTTCGTTGGGGAATAAGCGGGCATTCAGTTCGATAACGGTGTTGAAATTGAAATTCCAGCCGCTCCGCTTGGTGAGAATAACGGTAGCCCCGAACCGACGATTGTCGCTTATGTAACTACCTGCTAATTGAAAAATACCGCAGTATTTGAGGATATCCCGGTTGTTCCCGCTGTCGATGATAGGTATCCATGTTTTGAATTGAAGCTCTACATTGCGATCGACGGCGAGCGCACCCATAAACGAGATTTTATTCCAACTGCGAGACCAAATGCTGTCTTTCCCGTTCGATTCATGTTCGATCAGGAGCGAGACTTGTCCGATAAGTCTATTTCGATGTATGACCAGATGCGATAGCCCTATGCCGGGATTGAAGTTGAGATCGTACATCGGGAGAGATTCTTGAAAGACATTCCAAAATGCTTTTTGCGTATAGGTTATAAAGAGGTAGGTGTCGAATGGAAGTTTACTTTTTGTAAGTCTCTGGCTGATGCTTAGTTGGAATTTTACATCGGAATTTTTATTGGTCGGTTTGCTCCCGATGGTCGTACCCCCGATGAAGTAGTTGTCTTTGTATAGTGAAAAATAAGGTCTTTTGTCCAGCTCTTTGCGCACGCTGTCGGGATTGTATCGGGGGACATCGTTTCGGATTTGGGTAAAACCCGGAATGCAGAGCAGAACTATCAGCAGTAAGATAAACAATCGTTTCATATACAAATATAACAAATGGTGGGAGAAATGAAAAATGAACTTGTTCATTTTTTTATTTCGAACCGCATCTATATCCGATACATTCCGATATAGATAATTGTGCAAATATATGCTATATCGGCTTTATTTTATAGGTAAAAAGGTCGTTCTTTTTCGCCGGTTTTTCCATTGTTGTCGGGTTTTATACTTTGTTTTGCCCGGATATTGTTTTGCTCCTCCCGTAAAATCCAGTACATTTGCAAGAAATGAAAATGTTTTTTGCATGAATAAAATAGGTGCGGTACTGTGTATTTGTGTCCTTTTGCTGTCGGGTTGCGGCGGCAAGGATAACGAGTTTGTCGTGGAGGGAACTATCAATAATTTAGGAGGACGCCCTATTTATGCCGTTTATAGTCTTGAAAACGGCATTGTCGTAGATACTCTCCGTCCGCAGAATGGTTTTATCACATTCAAAAACTCGGCTTCGGCAGTTATTCCCATACAGTTTTATTATTTCGATAAAACGCCCCTGACCAAGATATATGTGCAGAACGGCGACCGGATAGAATTGTCGGGCGACGGGCAGGATCCTTTCGGGTTGAGAGTGAAAGGAAGTTCTCTAAATAAGGATTTGTTTAAGTTCAATCAAGAGAATAAAGAGTTGTTGCAGTCTTGGTCGGCAGAAAGGAACATTTCGGCATCGGGAATGAGAACCCGACGATACGAGCAGTTGAGCAAGGAGTTGCAAGGTGTTGTGGCAAAGTATGTAGGCGAACATAAAGATTCGCCCGTGAGCGCTATTTTGTTAGATGATTATGTGTTGGGAAGGGCGAGCGATGCGTTTTGCGATTCGTTGATCGGTTTGTTGGACGACCGTGTACTGTCGGCTCCGCCGGCCACGGCATTGGAAATGTATCGACAATTTGAAACCATACAGAAGAGTGACACCGTATTACCTTATTTATCATTGACTACGGTGGCCGATACGACCGAACTGCTGAATCCCCGAGAAGCCCAAGCGACTCTGCTTTGTTTTTGGGCTGCCGAGACACCCGGAACACAGAGGTACAGCGGCTTTTTAAGGGAGATAGCAGAACGATACGATTCGTTGGTGCAGGTCGTGGAAATTTCGCTGGATAGGGACAGCGCCGTGTGGAAGGAGCGAATCGAGTCCGATTCGGCCGTATGGACCCGGCGGTGGGCGAAAGGCGGTTATCTTTATCCGGGGGTGAAAGAGCTTCATATCCAAAGCATACCTTATCTGTTGGTCGCCGACTCTTTGGGACGGATTGTCGCCCGAGGGCTTTCGCCCGACTCTTCGAGGGTTTATATCGAACGTTTAGTAACACCATAACCTATTATTGCAAAATCTATTACTATGTTGGTGAAAGTTTTTGGCGCAGCCGTGCAGGGTATCGATGCTCTTGTAGTGACTATCGAGGTGAACTGTTCGCAGGGTATCCGTTTCTTTATGGTGGGATTGCCCGATGCAGCCGTGAAAGAGAGCCACGAGCGGATTGTCTCGGCCGTGGAACATAACGGTTACAGATTTCCGAGGAAACAGGTAATCGTGAACATGTCGCCTGCCGATATACGCAAGGAAGGGGCGGCGTATGATTTGCCTTTGGCCGTGGGGATTTTGGCGAGCGACGAGAAGATAGAAACAGGTAAATTGAGCGAGTATATGTTGATGGGGGAGTTGTCTCTCGATGGCTCCATTCTTCCTATCAAGGGGGCGTTGCCCATAGCTATCAAGGCAAGGGAGGAGGGCTTTAAGGGGTTGATTATTCCCAAAGCCAATGTTCGCGAGGCTGCGGTAGTCAATCATCTCGATGTGTATGGCGTAGAGAATATCACCGAGGTGATTCGTTTCCTGAACGGGGAGATCGAGCTGGAACCGACGGTAATCGATACTCGTGCGGAATTTTTCAGGGAATATACCCATTTCGATTTGGATTTCAGCGATGTCAAAGGTCAGGAGAGTGTCAAGAGGGCTTTCGAAGTAGCGGCGGCCGGCGGACATAACATCATACTCATAGGGCCTCCGGGCGCCGGAAAATCGATGATGGCGAAGCGGTTGCCTTCTATACTACCGCCTCTCACATTGCAGGAAGCACTCGAAACGACCAAGATACATTCGGTCGCCGGACGCATGGAGAGGGGTAGTTCGCTGTTGTCGCAACGGCCGTTCCGGTCGCCGCATCATACCATATCGCCGGTAGCGTTGGTGGGCGGCGGGACTTTTCCCCAGCCGGGTGAAATTTCATTGGCACACAACGGGGTGCTTTTTCTCGACGAGTTGCCCGAGTTTTCACGTCAAGTCCTCGAAGTGATGCGTCAACCGCTCGAAGACCGCAAGATAACGATAGCACGTGCAAAATACTCGATAGAATATCCCGCCGGGGTGATGTTGGTCGCTTCGATGAATCCTTGTCCTTGCGGATATTATAACCACCCGGAGAAAGAGTGTATATGCAGCCCGGGAACGATACAACGTTATTTGGGAAAAATTTCGGGCCCTCTGCTCGACCGCATAGACATACAAGTGGAGATCGTTCCCGTCCCGTTCGAGAAAATCTCCGACACCCGTCCGGCGGAGTCGAGCGAGTCGATTCGTCGACGAGTCATTGCCGCAAGAGAAATTCAAGCCGCACGCTTTGCCGACTATCCCGGCATTCATTGCAATGCCCAAATGACTACCCGGCTGCTGAACCAATTCGCTGTCCCCGATGAGGCGGGATTGAAACGGCTGAAAGATGCGATGAACCGTTTCCACTTGTCGGCACGGGCCTACGACCGTATTTTGAAAGTGGCTCGTACCATCGCCGATTTGGAAGGTAGCGAAGGGGTACAGGTGCAACACATCAACGAAGCGGTGAATTACCGAAATCTCGACCGGGAGAATTGGGGAGATAGGTAGAAATTGTTTATCTTGCAGACCTATATTAAAGTATAGTGAAACTCAGATATAACGATATGAAGAACATAACCGTATTTTTGGCATCCAGCGACGAGTTGAAAAACGACCGTAACAGTTTCCATTCGTTGGTGGCTTCTTTGGACGAAATTTTCGAGCCTCGGGGATATCGCATAAGGTGCAGACGTTGGGAAGATTTTTCGGCATTTTGCACCGGAACCCGTACTCAGGACGATTACAACCGCATAGTACGTGCCAGCGATATTTGTATCTGTATGTTTCACCGCAAAGCGGGAGAATACACCATAGAGGAGTTCAATCAAGCCTTGGACGAATATGTGAAGAATCAGAGTCACCCTAAGACATTTGTCTATATTCGTGCCTTGATAGAAGGTGAAATGGAGGACGAGGCGTTGAAACGATTCAAGGAAGATTTGTTCGATCGGGTGGGGCATTATTGGTGCAACTATGCCACCGACGATGCCATGAAGTTGCATTTTGTCATGCAGTTGGAGCGGATCATTCCATCGGTATCGGGCAACGCTTCCGTAACCGAGGGTAACCACTTTAAGATAGAGAACGGAGTCGTTTCGCTTTACGGCCACAAGATAGCCGAACTGGACAATCTCTCTTTTGCCGCCGAAAATCCGGAATACCTTTCGTTGAAAGAGTCCATTGCCCGATTGAATACAGAGATCGCCCGACTGAGAGCGACCGGTGTCGCCGAGCTTCAACCGATGATTGATGAGAAACAAGCGGAACTATACAAGAAACGGGAAAGTCTCAACCGATTGGAGAGCCAGCTGTTCGATCTTGCTCTATCCATCAACAAGCTGATCGGGAGCGGAACTCCGGTGAGCGAGCGCAAACGGTTGGCGATAGAGATGTTCGAGCGAGGGAACAGCAAAGGGGTCGTGGAGATTTTGAATGAAAAAGATATCGCCGCCGATGTCGCTCAGGCCCGCAAGGAGATAGAGCAAGGAAAACTACTGGTCGATTCCGGTCGGTCGCTTATCGAGGCGGGACTTCAAAAGACACGATCGTTGGCCGAGGAGTATGTTTTGCGGGCAAAGGCTTTGATGACAGACTATGCAGAGCCTCGTCGCTTCGAATTGGCTTGCCATGCCTATGAGCAGGGTATCGAGCTAATCCGAGCCAACCTTTCGGAGGAAGAGTTGGCAAAAAGTTTGTTTGAGTATGGTTGTTTTTTACAGACAAACAAACGATACGATTTGGCGGAAGCTCGTTATCGAGAAAATTTAGACATTTGCCAGCGACTTGCGGCCATTAGTCCACAAGCCTATGAGCCGAGCTTGGCAATGGTTCAAAATAACTTAGGCCTTTTGTGCAGCGATACCCAACGTTATGAGGATAGCGAAGAGATGTATCTCTCTGCCGTGGAGATTTATCAACGGTTATCCGTAGTGAATCCACAGGTTTACGAGCCGGGCTTGGCAACGACACAAAATAATTTAGGC